>CALVCT010000016.1 GCA_944326055.1 uncultured Erysipelotrichaceae bacterium | reverse complement strand
GTAATAAGAATGTATGCAAAGAAGGCATCAAGTCATACTAAAAGATACGACTTGATGCCTTCTTTCATTATCTTATTATCATTGATAAAAGTACTTATTACATTACATAAGTATAATACTATCTTATCGTTCGTTCGTTCGTTCGTTCGTTAAGATGATCGAGATACTCTTGTCATGTGTCAAGTGTTTCATCGGTATTATCTTAGCATTTCCTAAACTTCATTTAAAGTGATAAAGATGTTTTAGATGCGAAGTGTTAATAAAAGCCATCTTTCGATGACTTTAATGTAGCTCTAAAGATGGCTCTTGACTATGCTTCGATCTTATTGGTCCTATAGAAGAAGTATAGTCCAAGTGCAAACAAGACGACCAGTGATCCAATACCTAGATTTGTCGTATTGGTGATCTGTGCTACGACTGATACAAGTGTCGTACCGACAAGTGATGCTCCTTTACCACAGATATCATAGATACCAAAGAACTGACCACTCTTGTCTGTTGGAATGATCTTTGCAAAATAGGATCTCGATAGTGATTGGATAGCACCTTGGAATAGTCCTACGCAGACAGCTAAGATCCAGAATTGATATTGCTCGACCATGAAGATAGCATATATCGCAATACATAGATAAGCTGCTATACAGACATACATCAAACGATGTGTTGGGTATTTATTCGACAGTTTGCCAAAGAATATCGCTGCTGGAAAAGCAACGATCTGTGTCAAAAGTAAAGCTAATAGTAAGCTTGTCGTATCAAAACCTAGTGCTGTACCATATGCCGTAGCCATATCGATGATCGTATAGACACCATCAATAAAAAAGAAGAAGGCAACAAGAAAGAGCAAGCACTTTGGATGTTCCTTGAGCTCTTTGAAAGTCTGTCCTAAACGTCTAATACCTTTGATGCCATCGTGATCGCTGCCTTCCGCAAAATGCACTTGCTTATAAGATCTTAAAAGCGGTAATGTCATGACTATCCACCAAACAGCGATCAGGATGAAAGCTAAGATCATCGCCATCGTTTGAGTCATGCCCAATGATTCATACATCAAGACCAAGACAAGCGACATGATGAATGGAATACAACTGCCGATATACCCCCAAGCATAACCTTGTGATGATACTTCATCCATGCGCTCAGGTGTCGTCACATCCACCAACATCGAATCATAGAAGACTAAGCTCACTGAATAAGCTGTCTTAGCGATGCAAAAAAGAAGTAAGAACCACAACCAGTGTTGCATAAACCCTAAAACGACACAGCCGATAGCGCCAATGAGCACTGACACCATAAAGTAATACTTCTTACGACCTTTGTTGTCGGAAAGGGTGCCTAATGTCGGTCCGAGTATCGCTGTCAGAGCTGTTGCGATCGATGTCGCATAGCCCCAATAAGCTAGATAATCGACTTCATCGATCCCTCCAGCACCAGCCAAAGCGTTGAAATAGATAGGCATGATCGTCGAAACTAAAAGTGTGAAAGCAGAGTTACCGACATCATAGAGTACCCATTTCTTCTCTAAGGCATTCATCTTAAACTTCATATCTCTTTTCCCCTTCGATATCAAATACTTTTATATCATCATCCCGATCATCGAACGTATGATCGAACATCTCATTTAGATCACTTTGTCCATTGATATAAGCGATAAGCTCTAAAGCCATATCTTTATATAGTTTTATTCCTTTATCTGATAATTTATCTAATCGCAAATCGCTATCAAGACAAGCTAGGTTCTTCTTTGAAGTGATGATATGATCAGCTAGATCCTTGATACCTGTTCTTTTAGCGATATTGACTAAGATGAAAGCTTTTTTAGGATCTAAAGCTAGTAGTATCTCGTTATATCTTTTGATCCCTTTGATCGAATCTTGAACGATCTTTTTAGAAAATTCTGGATAGAACCTCTGAATGATCATCGCATTATAATCTGAAGCTACGATCTTAGAAACAGCACCTTTATCATTTCTATCAGTTGCTAGAAGATGGCGATCAAATTCTGATTCGATCGCATAATGTGACACCTTAGACACCTCCATCTTTTTAGCGATATATGGGTGTCCTAACATATCTAATGTGTAATGTGCTAAGAAACCTAAAAGGTAAGCGATCATCGCCTCTTTCTCATCTGGATATTTAGCATATTCTTTACGGCATCTTTTGAAAAACTCATTGACTTTTTGATCATGCAGCTTACCACCATAAGCAGCTACTTCATTCTTTTTAAGTGGATGATAATAAAAGAAGATGTCAGGTCCTTGAGTACCGATATCAAATAGTTCACGGTGATCCTCAATGATCTTTTGGATGTTGGGCTTCAGCTCTTTGATAGCTCTAGCACCAAAACGATAATGGGCATAAAACGCTGGCATCTTTCCTCCTTTTTTACTGACCTATTCTAACACTTTTATTGCTTCAAAATATGAAATATATATTAAAGTGTCTCTTTTGCCATCCTGACTCTTTTGATACTGCTGTAGATGAGTTTTATAAGATCGATGAGTATAAGTATTATGGCTAAAGCCAAGACAAGATAGATCTTACTTGCATCTTCAATGATCGCAATAATGATCTCGCCTAAGCCATCGATCATCATATAACTGATGATAAGGGCCAAAGATATAAGAGCACTCAAGACCATAAGTATCATCGTCACTCTGTCATAAGCTTTAAAGAAGATGAAGAGCACTGATAAGATATCGACGATGCATAGTGCTACAAGTAGATAATAAAGATAATCGAGATCTTCGATCGCATCGCTAAATGAGCTGATGACTCTTATGATATCTGTCATCGTTGTCCCTTGACCTAAAGATAGAATACCGCTAGAAGATATCATCGTAAAGATCCAGATCATGATGATAAAAGCTAATAGAGCTAAAACACCCGATGAGAATGTGATGAGTGTACCAAACTTTTTCATTTCCCCCCCTATTAAAATATTGGCAGGACTAGCCTGCCAATATCTTTTCTTTTGTGATATATCGCTTATTTCTTAAGATCGACGTTGTAGAAAGCATCTTTACCAAGATACTGTGCTACTGGACCTAATTCATCCTCGATCCTCATGAGTTGGTTGTACTTAGCGATACGGTCTGTTCTTGACATTGAACCTGTCTTGATCTGACCTGCATTGACACCAACGACGATATCAGCGATAGTCGTATCTTCTGTCTCACCTGATCTGTGAGATACGACACATGTATAACCAGCTTTCTTAGCCATTTCCATCGCATCGAATGTCTCTGTAAGAGTACCGATCTGATTGACTTTGATAAGGATCGAATTAGCGATACCCTTTTCGATACCTTCTTTTAAGATAGCTGGGTTAGTAACGAATAAGTCATCACCAACAAGTTGGATATGGTCACCTAAACGATCTGTGAGCTTCTTCCAACCATCCCAGTCTCTTTCTCCAAGACCATCTTCGATCGAGATGATAGGATATTTTTCGACCCACTCAGCATACATATCGATCATCTCATCAGTAGTCTTGTTGCCTTGACCTGATTTTGATAATTCATACATACCTGTCTCATGGTTATGGAACTCACTAGCTGCGACGTCCATAGCGATGCAGATATCTTCACCTGGCTTATAACCAGCAGCTTTGATAGCTTCAACGATGAGCTCTAGTGGCTCTTCATTACCTTCACGGCATGATGGAGCGAAACCACCTTCGTCACCAACGTTAGTGTTATAACCACGAGCCTTTAAGACTTTACGTAAGTTGTGGAAAGTCTCAGCACCCATACGTAGTGCTTCTTTGATACTATGAGCACCTACTGGGAAGATCATGTATTCTTGGAAGTCAACTGTTGAGTCAGCATGTGATCCGCCATTTAAGACGTTCATCATAGGAACAGGTAAGACCTTACCATTCATACCACCAAAGTATTTGTATAATGGCATACCATAGAAATCTGCAGCTGCTCTAGCACAAGCCATTGAAACACCTAAGATCGCATTAGCACCTAATTTTGATTTAGTAGGTGTGCCATCGAGTTCGATCATTGTCTTATCGATAAGAGCTTGTTCTGTGACATCCATACCTAAGACAGCTGGCGCGATGACTGTATTGACATTCTCTACAGCTTTTAGGACACCTTTACCTAAGTAGCGTTCTTTATCACCATCTCTGAGCTCGAGAGCTTCTCTTTCACCTGTCGATGCGCCTGATGGTACTAAAGCTCTACCAAAAGCTCCTGATTCTGTCGTAACTTCGACTTCGACTGTTGGGTTGCCACGTGAATCTAGTACTTCACGAGCATATACATCAATAATTCCTGGCATTCTTATTTCCTCCTTTGCCTGATCATTTAGTAGCTTCAACGATAGCTAAGAAAGAATCGACTTTGAGTGATGCACCACCGATGAGGGCACCATCGATATCTTCCATCGCCATATATTCTTTGATGTTTTCAGGTTTGACTGAACCACCATATTGAACTCTAACAGCATCAGCTGCTTCATCACCATAGAGTTTTCTTACTTCATCACGGACGATGCGGCAGCATTCTTCAGCGATCTCTTTGGTCGCTGATTTACCTGTACCGATAGCCCAGATAGGCTCATAAGCGATGACCATCTTACTGACACATTTAGGACATAGATCAGCTAGACCTTTATCTAATTGCGTACGTATGACAGTCTCTGTCTCTTTCGCATCGAACTGTGCTTCTGTCTCACCTATGCACATGATAGGTGTGATATCAGCTTCAAAGAGTTTTTTGACTTTTTTATTGACTGTCTCATCAGTCTCAGCGAAGTATTGTCTGCGCTCTGAGTGGCCAACGATGCAGTGCGTGACACCAAGCTCTTTAAGCATTGGAATGCTTACTTCACCTGTATAAGCACCGCTATCTTCAAAGTGGCAGTTCTCAGCAGCAATGATCAGCTCTTTCGCATTAGTCGTTGCATCTTTTAAAGCTGTGAATGGTGCAGCTATGCCATATGTACAACTGTCATTGAGTTTTGGATCGACTGCTTTGATGAATTCGACTGTCTCTGCACAAGTCTTGTTCATCTTCCAGTTTCCAACGATGATAGGCTTCCTCATTACTTCTCCTCGATGATAGCGATACCTGGAAGTTCTTTACCTTCCATATATTCAAGTGATGCACCACCACCAGTTGAGATATGTGTGAACTTATCAGCGTAACCTAGATTCTTAGCAGCACTAGCACTATCGCCACCACCGATGACGCTCATGCAGTCATCAAGCTCAGCGATAGCTTTGCAGACACCGATCGTACCTGTAGCGAATTGTTCTTTCTCGAAGACACCCATTGGGCCATTCCAGAATACTGTCTTAGCACCAGCTAATTCCTTAGTGAAGAGCTCAACAGTCTTTGGACCGATATCGAGTCCCATATATCCATCAGGGATCTCATTGCATGCAACTGTCTTGACGTCAGTTGGATCATCGAATGCATTAGCTACGACTGTATCGACAGGTAGTACGAGCTTATCGCCACCTTTAGCCATGAATTCTTTAGCGATCTCGACTTTATCTTCTTCAAGTAATGATGTACCGACACCATAACCTTTAGCTTTGAAGAATGTATAAGCCATACCACCACCGACGATGACCTTATCAGCGATCTTGAGAAGATTGTCGATGACAGCGATCTTATCTGATACTTTAGCGCCACCAAGGACAGCGACGAATGGACGTTTTGGATCATCCAATGCTTGGCCTAAGTATTTGAGTTCCTTCTCGATGAGGAAACCAACAGCACTTGGTAAGTGTGATGGGATACCTACTGTTGAAGCATGTGCTCTATGGACTGAACCGAAAGCATCTGAGACATAGAGATCACCAAGTGATGCCCAATAAGCACCGAGCTCTGGATCATTCTTTGACTCGCCTTTTTCATAACGTGTGTTCTGCATCAATAAAATGTCGCCATCTTCTAAAGCACTTACAGCATCTTCTAGTTCTTTTCCACGTGTCGCATTGACGAAAACGACTTTGTGTTCTGGAACAAGTTCAGCTAGTCTCTTTGCTACTGGCGCCATGTCATTCTTCTTCTTATCAGCTTCACACTTCTCTGGATCTTTGTGATCGACTTTACCTAAGTGTGAAAGTAGGATCACTCTAGCATTATGATCAGCTAGATATTTGATCGTTGGTAAAGCGGCTTGGATACGATTATCATCAGTGATCACATCACCTTTGTGAGGGACGTTGAAATCAACTCTGACGATGACCTTTTTTCCTTCGACATTCAAATCTGTTACGATCTTTTTTGCCATAAATATTTCCTCCTAGTAACGAGTATATTGTAGCACTAATCTAGGAGAGTTTGTTAAGTAAATAATTAGAAGCATGAGGTTTTATAGATCACTGATATAAAAGCACTATAAACTCTGTGGCTTGATCTATATCAAAAAAAGACCTCAGGACGATCTTTCCTTAGAGGTCTCTCTTTCTTTCTCTTTTATTTCGAATTCTTGTAGCTTCTTCTCATATTCTTTCTCAGCTTTCCTTAAGTCGGCCAAGACTTCATCAAGCGTTCGCATATGTTTCACTAAAAGCCTTTCTATACGTCTTTATGACAAGTGGTATGAAGATGATGACGACTAATATCTCAGCTATCGGATAAGAATACCAAACTGCTTCAAGACTGATGTTGCTTAAAAGATAAGCACAAGGGATAAGGAAGCCGATCTGTCTCAGGATCGATTGGATCATAGAAGTCGTACCTTTGCCAAAAGATTGGAAAACAGTATTGAAGACGATCGAGCATGCAGCTGGAAGGAAAGATAGTGAGATGATCTGTAGTGTCACTCTTGCGACTTCTTTTAAAGCCTCATCCATCGCAAAGAACGACAACATGAGATCAGGTGTTAAGATGAAAAGCCCCGTGCCGATGCCCATGACGACAAGTGCACAGATCATATAGAGTCTAGCTGTCTTATAGTAACGTCCTCTGTCTTTAGCACCGAAATTGTAAGATAAGATCGGTAATGAACCCTGACTGAAGCCAAAGCATGGCATGAAGATGAAGGATTGTAGCTTGAAGTATAAGCTGAGTGATGTGACTGCATTCTCACTGAACTTGATAAGGACACCATTCATCAGAGTCGTCGTGACACTTGAGATCATATTCATGATAGCTGTTGGTAAAGCGACAGTGTAGATGTTTTTGATGTTAGTGAGATCAAGTTTAAAGCCTTTGAGTGAGAACTTGACATCGTGTCTACCAAAGATCAATACCACAAGATCGATGACCATCGAGACTATCTGTCCCGCAACTGTCGCTACAGCTGCACCTGCCATACCCATCTCCGGCATCCCAAACTGTCCAAAGATGAAGATCGGATCTAAGATGATATTAGTGAGGGCACCACAGATCAAAGAGATCATCGGTACGACCATGTTGCCTTGAGCTTGCAAGATCCTCTCAAAGACGACTGATAAAAACTGCCCGAAATTCAACAACATAACGATGTATAGATATTCAGCACCAAGAGCGATGATCTCAGGCCTATCAGTAAATAACCCTAAGAAAGGTTCACTGAAGAAAAGGCCGACCACAAAGACGATGATGATATGTAAAAGTGAGATGAAGAGCCCTGTTGTCGCTACTTTGTTTGCATCATCTGATCTTTTTTCACCAAGCCTTCTAGAGACAAGTGTTCCAATACCAACACCGGTTCCTAGAGCTAAACTTAGAGCAGCCTGCTGTAAAGGAAAGACTAGTCCTATCGCAAACATCGCATCTTGACTGTATTGTGAGATATACATCGTATCGACGATGTTGTACATAGACTGGATGAACAGCGAGATGACAGCTGGAAGCGCCATCGAAAACAACAATTTACCTATTGGCCATGTGGCCATCTTATCTGAATTTCTCTTCGACATAACTGTGGTAGTATAACACAAATCGTCCTCTGCGCATAAGTTATTTATCTAGTGATCTTAATCATTTATAATTAAGACATGTATATTAAAGGTGAGTATACTCATTCGATCACGATCGAAAAAAGCGAGTTCATCTGTTATCTTAAACGGATCGATGACATCGATGGATTCAATGACTATCTCAGTGCCATCAAAAAAAGACACTACGATGCCACCCATCACTGTAGTGCATATCTTGGCAAAGATGTGAGAAGATCAAATGATGATGGTGAGCCAAGTGGCAGTGCTGGTCTTCCGATCTTGACGGCTCTTGAAAAAAGTGGTCTTAGTGATGTCGGTGCTATCGTCGTGCGCTATTTTGGTGGTATAAAACTTGGTATGGGTGGTTTGATCCGCGCTTATGGCAAGGCAGTATCCGAGACTCTCAAGATCGCCACGTTCACTCAAGAGAAGATGATGCTTGAGTATAGACTCACCTTGCCCTATGATATCGCTAGTAAGATCGATCATCTGCTACGGACGCAGACCATTATCTTGAATGTCGATTACGGGGTCGATGTGACTTATGATTTTCTGACTGAAAAAAGCATTGATGAAAAGATCGCTGCATACACCAAGGGTATCATGCCATCATTCATCAAAGAACAGTGTATCGAAGTCGATGTTTGATGTATAATCAAGGTATGAATACATTACTTTCATATCTAAGACTGATCAATTCATACATCGTCTATGTCTATATCGCGATCTGTATAATATTGCTGGTAGTATTGATCAGATATCTTTTAGCTCAGATAAGACTATACAAGATAGCAAGTAAGATCGATGAGAAGATCGAAGATGTCTTTTTAGACTATACACTAACTAAAGTAAAGTTAGATACGATAAAAGATAAAGTGAGGTCTACTTTCTATAATATCTTAAAAGCTTTTGCGATCCTGAATGTCTTGCGCTATCTTCTCATCAAGAGCTATCGTGAAAAGATAAGAGAAGCTAGACGCCTTGATAAGGATGTCACTCGTTATAGAAGAGCACTTGACCGCTTATTGCCTTGATCAGATCCTGTTCAATCTATCAGCATATGACTTTTCTAATTCTTCATTTCTTTCGCGCATGCCCTCGATGTTCTGTGATTGATATACTTTAGGTTCCTTGCCCTCTTCTATCATCATCTGCATAGCTCTATACATCGTTGCCTGGATGATGATACTGGTAGTGATCATGCTTAAGCCTATGACTTTTGATGGTAGACCTGCAAGCTCGATACAACAATCACCAAGTGGCGTGCGATTGTCGAGCACATGATCAGCGATCTCATAAAGTTTCTTATTCGATGAGTGTTTGGCCTTTAATGTCTTTGACGCTTCAAGAGCCGTGATCGCAACGACCTTGGCTCCTTTTTCTTTAGCTGCCATAGCGATCTCGATCCCAAGAGGGTTGATACCACTGTTTGAGATGACAAAGGCAAGATCCCCTTTTCTAATGTCGACTTTCTTCATGAAGGTCTTACCAACGCCCTCAACAGTCTCATATTGGCCCATGCTTGGCTCATTGATCCGTTTAGTTGGGATAAAGCCACCTGCACGATGACAGATCTCCATCGCCCCAGCTAAACTGTGGCCACTGCCCCAAGCTTGTAAGATACCACCGCCATCGATACATTTGACGATCTCTTTAGCTACTTGTTCGATGGCTTCATGTTGCGTCTTTTCGATCTCTTTGTTCAGATCTTCTACATATGTAAATACTGGATTTCTCATATATTTCCCTTTTTATCTGCCATACAGTATCATCTCTTTTTTAAGCTTATGTGCTAATGCCTTGCTCAAAGGCTTTTCTAAGCGCCATGACCAGTTACCACTGGCTTTCCCAGGTGTATTCATCCTCGCTCTTTCATCAAGTCCTAAAAGATCTTGGGCTTGGATGATGACAGTATCAGCAACGCTTGAATAAAGAGCTTTGATAAGTGTGCTACGTGCATCTTCTTTCTTTTTGATATTTAGATAATCATAAAGATATCTTCGATCTTCCTTAGATAGATCTTTGAGCCATCCTTCGATAGGTGCATTATCATGCGTTCCGATATAAGCGACACAGTCTCTTATCATGTTGTGTGGTAGATACTCTGAATCCATCGATCCATGATCGAAAGCAAATTCTAGAACTTTCATGCCAGGAAATTTACAATCTCTTAATAGTTCTCTTACATCATCAGTGATGACACCAAGATCTTCAGCGATGATCTCAAGATCGCCATAATGTTCTTTGAGCGTCCTAAAAAGCTTGATGCCCGGTCCCTTGAGCCAGAAACCAGTGCTCGCATCCTTTGCGTCATAGGGGACAGCGTAATACTCTTTGAAACCTCTGAAGTGATCGAGTCTTATCACATCATAGAGCTTGTTTTGATAGACTAGACGATCGATGTAGAACTTATAGTTCGTCTTCGCTTGATATTCTTGATCATATAAAGGATTGCCCCACAGTTGTCCTTTACTGTCAAAAGCATCCCCTGGTACTCCTGCAACATACCTTGGCATCAGATCTTCATCTAATAAAAAATTTTCATGATAAGCCCATACTTCGACTGAATCCATAGCCACATAGATAGGTAGATCGCCAATGATCTTGATGCCCTTTTCATTGGCATATCCTTTAAGCTTCGACCACTCTTTATAGAAGAGATATTGCAGTACTTTATGATGATCTATCATATCAGCGTGCTTCTTTTTGATCAGGTCCAAAGCCTCGACATCACGCTCTTTGAGGGCTTTGGGCCATTTTTGCCAAGGACGCATCTCTTCTAATTCTTTGATCGTCATAAAGAGTGCAAAATCTTCAAGCCAATAGCGCTCTTTATCGACGAAAGTCTGATACCCTTCATCTTTCTTATCGAACCTCTTATATGCTTGATATAAGATCTTTCTTCTTTCTAGATATATCTTCCCATAATCAACGCGCCCTTTCTCGTAGACGAGATCTTTGAGTTCTGATCTCTTTAAAAGGCCATCTTCACACAAAAGATCAAGGTCGATGAAGTAGGGATTACCAGCATATGACGAAAAAGATTGATATGGCGAATCGCCATAACTTGTTGGACCAAGTGGCAGGATCTGCCAATATCGCTGTCCTGCTTCTTTTAAAAAATCAACGAAACGATAAGCTTCCTTGCCAAAAGTCCCTATCCCATACCGCGAAGGTAGTGATGATATATGCAATAAGATACCTGCACCTCGCATATCCTTATTCCCCCTATATGAAAAAAGCTTACCAAAAGTAAGCTAACTACCAGCAGACTCCTCGCTGCTCTCAGGTGTCGTCGTACTTTCAGGTTCTGTCTCAGATGAACCTGTTGCTGCAGCACCTGGAAGATAGAAGATCTTCTCTCCATCTTTTGAGAACATATAGTTCCCTCTTGCATAAGTCTGGACATAATCTGGGTCTTCAAGCTTGTCACGTCTTGAGATCAAAGAAGCGTTTTCTTCTTGTAGTCTCTCTAATTCTGCCCTAGCAGCATCTGCTTCACTTTGAAGATCGATGACACTGAGTATCTCCATACCAACTTGAAAGAGCATAGCGATCGATACAGCGATCACCCCAATAGATATGACTTTGACAAGACTTCTTTTGACCCTTCTCTTCTTTTTTTCTGCCATGTGTCTATTATACAGTATATGACCTTTATTTAAACTGAAATCTATCTGATGTCACAATGTGCGCTATATGGGCAGTTTCTACACTTCTTTTTTAAGAAGATGCGTCTTATAGCTAAGATAGCTAAGACAGTGATGATAAAGATGACTATGAACATCTTAAATAAGCATCCCTATTTGATAGATGATGAAAGTTACGATCCAAGCGACGAAAAGCTCAAAGATAGCACAGATGACTGTATATCTCAAAGATCCTGATTCTTTATAGATCGTAGCTAGCGTAGCTGCACATGGCACATAAAGCAGACAGAAGACCATCAAGGCAAAGGCATTGATCGCACCAAATCCTATCATCGACAGTGACTCAGTGAACATCTCCATCCCGGCATCTGAAGAAGCATTGACGACACCAAAGAGGATGGCCATACTTGAGACGACTACTTCTTTAGCACTGATACCCGCGATAAGAGCCACCACCACTTGCCAAAAACCTAGACCGATAGGAGTGAAGATCGGCACTAATAACTTACCGATATCAGCTCCAAAGCTCTCACTCATATCGCTCACAAGTCCTCCAAAGCCAAAGTTGAGGATGAACCAGATGATGATCGTCGCTAAGAAGATCGTCGTTCCAGCCTTTTCTAGATAATCTTTGACTTTCTCAAAGACATAGATAGCTACTGTATGCATATCAGGCATCTTATATTCAGGCAGCTCGATAAGTAGATAGTTCTTCGTCTTTTTTCTATCCAAGACATGGATGATGAAAGAGACGATGATAGCGACTAAGATGCCGATGAGATACATCGAATATGCAGTGATCATCGCTTTATCTTTAAAGAACATCTCTGCAAAAAGGATATAGATCGTCAAGCGTGCATTGCAGCTCATAAATGGCGTCACCAGCATCACTTTGAGTCTATCACGTCTATCCTCTAGAGATCTTGAAGCCATGATGGCTGGAACTGTACAACCAAAACCCAAAAGCATAGGGATGAATGCTTTGCCTGATAGACCAAGCTTACTCATGACACCTTCCATGATATAAGCGACTCTAGCCATATAACCACTATCTTCAAGTAGAGCTAGACACACAAACAAGATCAATATATTAGGCAAGAAAGTGATGATGGTCCCAACACCAGCGACGATCCCATCGATCACAAGTGAAGTCACGACAGCACCAGCATCGACAGCGACTAATAAAGATGTGATAAGATCTGAGAGATGATCGATACCAAGCTCAAGATAAGCTTTGATGAAGTCTCCAACTGTGAAAGTCAAAAAGAAGACGATCGCCATGATACATAAGAAGATAGGAATACCGAGATACTTGTTGGTGAGGATCTTGTCGACACGCTCAGTGAAGATGTCTTGTCTTTCTTTATGGATCATGACTTCTTCTATCACTTCATCGATAAAGTCATATTTTTCATTGATGATATCTGATTCATAGCTTCGATCTAAGACAGAAGGAAGATCTAAAGGATAGTGGCTTCTGATATCAGGATCATCTTCAAGCTCTTTGATGGCTGTCCAGCGTAAGTTCTTGATATCAGGATATCTAACTCTCAAGGCTTCTATCACTTCATCGATCTTATCTTCGATCTTATCAGAATAGACCATCGCATATTCCTCATGATGATCGTGGATATGTTTGGATATCGTTTTGTGTTCATGGATGATAGGATCTCTTTCATTATCTTTATGATGATAAGCTGCATGGATAAGGATATCAAGACCACGCCTTTTACGTGCTGAGACCGGGATCACTGGTACACCTAACATCTCTGGAAATCGGTGCATATCGATCTCCATCCCTCTTTTCTCAACGATATCCATCATATTGAGAGCGATGATGACCGGCTTATTGAGCTCTAATAATTGAAGTGTCAGATAGAGCCCTCTTTCTAAAGCTCCAGCATCGATGACATTGATCATGACATCGACTTCATCTGACAAGATGAAATTTCGTGCTACGGTCTCTTCCATCGTATAAGAAGTAAGACTATAAGTACCAGGTAAGTCGACAAGGTGGATGTCCATGCCTTGCCACTTCATAGAACCTTCGACTTTTTCAACAGTAACGCCTGGCCAGTTGGCAACTTTGAGGTTAGCACCAGTGAAGGCGTTGAAGAGCGTCGTCTTGCCTGAATTAGGATTGCCGATAAAACCGATAGTCAGATCACTCATCGCTTGCCTCCTTCACTTCGATGCCGCTAGTGATATTCTTACCCAGCGCAAAACGTGTTCCTCTAAGTTTGATGATGAGGATGCCTTTACCTTTGCGATAGACGACTTCGATCTTTGCGCCTTTAGTCATTCCTAAAGCTTCAAGGCGTCGTAAAAGGTCAAACGGTAAGTCCATCTTGATCACGATATAAGTCTTTTGTATCTTAGCGTCTTTGAGAAACATATCTGTGTCTATTTTAGTTTCTCATCTTATCTTGTCAATCATTTGTGTTATCATCAAGTCATGAAACTGCCAGGACTTAGGACGATAAAGACATGTTTAGCTGTCTTCATTTGTTTTATCATCGATCTGATAAGAGGTGATGGTGTACCTTTTTATGCCGCGATCGCAGCGATCTTATGCATGAAAAAAGAGATGGGGGACAGCATCAAGACAGCTAAAAACAGAGAGGTGGCGACGATCATTGGCTGTATAGCTGGCGCACTCTTCCTTTTTCTCGAACAAGAGCTCATTCCCATCGATGATATCGTCCTTAGATATCTGATCTTATCTCTACTACTCATACCTGTCATCCATTTTTCCGTGATGATCCGTCAAGAGAGCGCTACTTATCTAGCTTGCGTCGTCTTCCTTTCAGTCACGATCAATCACGCAGATGAGACACCATTATCATTTGCACTAGCACGTTTCATCGACACGAACATCGGTATGATCGTCGCTCTAGCGATCAATTGGCTACCATCTATAATAAGGACTAGACTGCTGAAGAAAGATCATAATAAGTAGCTTTGGACTCATTTAGTCCCTTCTATAGATATCGCGTGTATATACTCTATCTCTCACATCATCGAGTTCATCTTTATAACGATTAGCGATGATGATATCTGAGCGATCTTTAAAAGTTCTAAGATCATTTATTACTTCATAGCCCTCAAAGCTCTCATCTTGTAGTGTCGGCTCAAAGATCACGATCTTGATACCCTGAGCTTTGATCCTCTCCATAACGCCAAAGATCGCTGAAGAGCGGAAATTATCACTATCAGCCTTCATGACCAAACGATAGACACCGACGACTTTTGGTCCTTTATCGACGATCATCTTAGCGATATGATCTTTTCTTGTGTGATTAGCTCTTACGACAGCACCGATGATCTCTGATGGTACATCTGAGAAGTTCGCTAATAGTTGTTTAGTATCTTTCGGTAGACAATAACCACCATAACCAAAAGATGGATTATTGTAATGTGAACCGATACGCTCATCTAGACCCACGCCATCGATGATCGCTTTCGTATCTAGTCCTTTGAGCTCTGCGTATGTATCAAGTTCATTGAAATAAGAGATGCGTAGGGCTAGATAAGTATTCGCAAACAATTTGATCGCTTCTGCTTCCTTAGCCTCTGTAAGTAAGACTTTAGGATCATTCAAAGCTGCCTCTTTAAGTATCTTCGAAAAGACTTCAGCCACTTTCGTCTTAGCACCGACGACGATGCGTGATGGATAAAGATTGTCATAGAGAGCTTTACCTTCACGTAAAAACTCTGGTGAGAAGATGATGTCATCTTTCTTATAGCGTTCTTTAACTTTATCGGTATAACCTACAGGTATCGTCGACTTGATGACGATAGGTGTATCTTTACCATATTCTAAAGATCTTTCGATCGCTTCTTCGACTGAAGATGTATCGAAATGATCTTTGGATGTATCATAGTTGGTCGGTGTAGCGATGATGATGAGATCTCTATCACTATAAGCTTCGCTCTTATCAAGCGTCGCATAAAGATGAAGATCTTTCTCTTTGAGATATCTGCTTATCATCTCATCTTTGAGTGGTGATATCTTCGCATTTATCTTATCGACCTTCTCTTTGATGATATCTAAAGCGATCACCTCATGTCTTTGTGCTAATAAGACGGCCAAGGAGAGACCGACATAACCTGTTCCTGCAACTGTTATCTTCATATAGATCACCTCATGACTTTCAAACTGTAAGCTAGACGAAAAAGATGGACAGCTAGATCATATAAGGGCTTGCTTATATGTCTATAGTATATATTCTTAAGGCCTTTTCTTTTAAGATAGATATTATCTTTGAAATCAGGATACATCCGATTCAGATAGTCCCATGAACTATCTAGGACCTTTTTTCTTAGGGTCTTATCTTTGATACGAATGGCTCTAAGATACGAACTTCCCAAGAAGTAGCGCGTCGTAAGATATTCAAGCTCTGTGTGATATGTATCAAGAAGACCTTGACTTTCATAATAAGCGTGGATGACTTCGAATACTTTAAGCATATCAGCGACCGATCCACCATAGACATGTGTGATTGAATCATCTCTTTGCATATAGTAAACGAAGGCTTCATGGATATAGCTGATCTTATTGAGGTTTGGAAAAAGACGCAAAGAGAAGCAAGTATCCTCAAAATCGAGACCTTCTTTAAAATGAAGATCGAGAGACCTGATGAAAGAAGTCTTGTAGATCTTGTTCCAGATGGTCGCAAAGCCATCTGCTAGTAGTTCTCTTTTATCTTTATGATGGGTGTCATCTTGATAGACATCTTTATCACTATAGCGCCAGATGAAATCAGCGATCACGATATCGCTATCTTCTTTAGTAGCTATTTCAAGCATCTTCTCAGCCATGTCTTCTTTGACTTCATCATCCGCATCTAGATAACCAAAGTACTCTGTATCGACAAAAGATAGTCCGAACTCTCTGGCGCTGGCTATACCACCATTCTTTTTATAGTGGTATGAGATCTGATCTGGATATCTGATGACATAACTTTCTGCAAGTCTTCTCGTCTCATCTTTCGATCCATCATCGACGATGATGATCTTGATAGGTACACTTTGTCTTAGTAAAGACTCTAAAGGGATAGCTAGGGTCTTTTCAGCATTATAAGCACAAACGATGATACTAAGCTTCATGACTTGCTCCTAGATCTCTAAACAACATACCCACCACTAAGGCGATATAGAGCGCTGAAGAGAACTGATCGAAAGTATGCCCCGAAAGTAAAGAGACGATGATCGCTAGAGTAAAGCTAGCCATCAGTAAGATATCAAAAAAGTTCCAATAGCCCTTCTTATAGCCAAAGAGCATCTTGAAGCCAAGATAAAGCCACGATATGAGCCAAGGCACCATCGCCATAAACATGCCAATATAACCCAAGCTATAATACTGTCTAACGAAATCTCTTTCGATCAGAACTGAGCCATTCATCAACGTCGTATAACCAAGCCCTAGGCCCTTAGCGATAGGGTCTAATCGTTGCCATTTCTCATCGATGATCGCCATCTGGATGACACGACCATCATTGAGCTCATCAGCCGTCTTCGTAAACATCGTCCGGACCCAGAACTCCGGATCATATGACTCAGGATAATACTCTAGATAATACTCTTCAGGCGTCCCATTCAACATGAAGTGATACTCTTTAAGATAGTCAAGATAATACTCTTTCCATTCGTCACTATCTTCGTCAAGTCCTTGTGCTCCTTCGACGATCTCTGCATATATCGCTCCTTTATCGATGCTCAAGTCTGACTCACCATAGACAGTCGTAAAGACTTTTGGCATATTATAGGCAGGTGAATAAGGAATGATGAAAGCGGTGAGAGCGATGATCGCTACTATAAAGAGCACTGAAAAGGTCTTGAACTTCTCTTTTTTGATGATGACTAAGAAAAGATAGACGACAAGGACCATAGAAGCGATAGCTACGGCTCCATAAGTCGAGACTCTTGTCGAGACGATCATCATCGCCAGTGAATGGATCAAGACCAACCCCCCCAGCAAGACTTTTTTGATCTTATCGTCTTCTTTTATAAAGAAATAAAAGATGAATGGGGCATTGAGGAACATTATGATACCTGTAGTATTACCTTCTTCAAAATAGAACTTTGTCGGATAGAACTTAGCCAAGTTCTCTTCAAAATCATAAGGCATACTGAACCAAGAAAAGATATTCCCATTGATCTGATTCTCATAATTATAAGTCGTAAGACCAAACTCAAAGATATTAGAGATGAAGATCGAAAGACCCATTATACTGGCGATCGTAAGTGACACTTTCTTAAATAATCGCATCTTGACATCTGAAAGATAGATGACGTAGATATAAGCAAGTGGTATGACCAAAGATAATAGATAAGCAAACTCATAAAAGATATTAAAGTAGAAATTATCTGGTAGATCTATAGTAGCTAGCGCATCATTCACATAAAGACAATGGACGATGAAATATAATGCTAAGACCGCACCATAAATGATAGCGAAGATCGCGATGCGCTTTTTTCGCTTCTCAAATAGAATGAACGTAAGGATCGCCAGAAATGGCAAAAGTAGATAGTCGATGATGACGCTGAGACGTGGCATACCGATACTATCAAAGAAACTAGCCAAAAGGTAGTCAAGATCGATGACTGGATGTAGTGCTATCAGCGCTAAGACTAAGACGACTAGATTCTCTTTTGTAAAGTATCTTCTTATCATCTCTTTCCCTTTCTAAGCACGTGGTGATAATACATCTTCGTGAGCGATCTGTGTCGATAGATGAAGTCATCTTTACTTCTTTCGATGCGATACTTCTTATTCTTTCTTTTGAAATAATG
>CALVCT010000015.1 GCA_944326055.1 uncultured Erysipelotrichaceae bacterium | reverse complement strand
GCGAATCAGGTAGTGGTAAGACGACGATCGGAAGATCGATAATCCGTTTGAATCCGACATCTGATGGCGACATCTTGTATAAAGGTAAAAAGATCAATGGTCCGATCTCTAAAGAAGAGCAAAGAGACCTTGTGCGCAATATTCAGATGATCTTCCAGGATCCGGCTGCATCACTAAACGAAAGAGCGACGATCGATTACTGTATCTCGGAGGGTCTATACAATTTCCATCTTTATAAAGATGAAGCAGATCGGGAAGCGAAAGTTGACAAGGCTTTGGAATCGGTCGGTCTTTTACCGGAACACAAATCGCGTTATCCGCATGAATTCTCTGGCGGACAAAGACAGCGTGTCGGTATTGCACGTGCAATGATCATGGAACCTGAGTTCATCATCGCTGATGAGCCTATCTCCGCTCTTGATGTCTCGATCCGTGCGCAGGTCCTCAATCTCATGCATAAGTTCAAGGCAGAACGTGGCTTGACTTATATGTTCATTGCCCACGACCTTAGTGTCGTTAGGTATTTCAGCGATCGTATCGCCGTCATCCACAAAGGACGTATCGTTGAGATCGCCCCAACGAACATCTTGTTCAAGTTCCCGCTCCATCCTTATACGCATTCGCTTTTACAAGCCGTTCCTATTCCTGATCCACAAGTAGAAAAGGCTAAGGAACTTGTCATCTATGATGAGTCGAGCCGTGACTTATCAGGTGAGAAGCCGATCTTACGTGAGATACGCCCAGGACATTGGGTATTCGCAAACGAACGTGAGATGAAGGAATATGAAGCGAAGCTCAAGGAGATGGAAGAGAATCCGATAGAAGCTTAAATCAATGTTAAGTGGTACCCTAGATGTACCACTTATTTTATGATTTGAGTATAATACTAGTCATGGAACAGAAGATTATATTTGTTGATATCGATGGTACGATCGTCGATCATTCAAGGGGATTACATGAGCCGACTCCACTTACAAAAAGATCGTTTCAAGAATTGAAAGCTAAAGGGCATCTTGTCTTTATCGCTTCTGGTAGAGCGATGTGCTTATTGCCAGATAGCATAAAAGCTTTAGAACCAAATGGTTATCTTTTAGCAAACGGAGCATATGCAGAGATCGATGGCAAGGTCATCTTTTCTGAGCTGATCGATAAGAAAGCAAGAGAAGAGATCATGCGCTTTGCAAACGAAGTAGATGGCGCATATTATTTAGAGACGACTAAAGAGATCTTCACAAGAGACCTTGATCACCCGGTTCAAAAGAAATTTGCACTGGCTTGGGATGTTATGGACAATTATCGTGATGAGGGCTATAGCGATGATCTTGATGTCAATATAGCGATGTTAGCGATAAGGGAAGATGACAGTATCGTTGATAAAGTCTATGAACGTTTGAACCCTTATGTCAATGTCAACCGCCATGGGAAGATGTATTCCTTCGACCTCAATATCAAAGGTAATTCTAAAGGTCGAGGTATTGAGAAGATCCTAGATAGACTAAAGATCGATAAGAAGGACACTTATGCTTTTGGTGACGGTTATAATGATATTGAGATGATACAAATGGTCGCTAATGGTATCGCGATGGCTAATGGTGTTAAAGAGCTAAAAGATATAGCTGACTATGTGACTCTTGACGTCTTAGATGATGGCTTCACTTTTGGTCTTAAAAAATATAGATTGCTATGAAAATAACATTTAGATATGCTAAAATAGCGACGTTAGGAGAAATTGATTATGGGATTAACAGATAAGATCAAGAATTTCATCGCGCCAGAAGAAGACGAAGAACTCGAACTATCAAGTGAAGAAGTGAAGTCACTTAGTCAATATGAGAACCCACGTTCTAAAGAAGCTACTGGTGCCGCAAATAACTACAATATCGTTCTATTTGAACCTAGAAGTTACAATGAAGCTACAGAAGTAGCTGATCATCTAAAATCAAGAAGAGCTTGCGCGATAAATCTACATCGTATGCCTGCTGATTATCGTCAACGTCTGATCGATTTCCTTAGTGGCGTCGTCTATGCGATCGATG
Source organism: uncultured Erysipelotrichaceae bacterium (assembly GCA_944326055.1). Taxonomy (GTDB): domain Bacteria; phylum Bacillota_I; class Bacilli_A; order Erysipelotrichales; family Erysipelotrichaceae; genus JAHHTG01. Next base: position 12,802 of record CALVCT010000015.1, on the reverse strand, counting down.
GTACGATCAATAAAGTTGGTGACAATGTCATACTTTGCTCACCTAAATCGATGCCTGTTGGTGGTCAGATAAGTCTCACTGAGGGCGAAGGCGAAGATCAGATCGGATAAGCTATAACATAAGACAAGTCTTTACAGATGAGGGATAAAGCGAAGTATGGAAGGTGTGAGATACAGTCATCGCTGTAAAGGATATCACTTATTAGCTTAGTGTCTAAAAAGCACTACGTTGCTCGCGTTAAGAGCTAAAGAGTAATAAATGAAGGTGGTACCTCGCAATAGCGACCTTTGGTATCGCCTTTTATTTTTAAGGGGAGGAAATAGATGGATTACAAAGATACTCTACATATGCCACGTACAGATTTTGAGATGCGTGGGAACTTACCTAAAAAAGAACCTTCGATCTTAAAAGATTGGGAAGATGATGACCATTATCATAAGATCTTAGCTAAGAATGAAGGACATGAGCCTTATATCTTACATGATGGTCCGCCATATGCAAACGGTAACTTGCACGCTGGTACAGGCATGAACAGGGCCTTAAAAGACGTTATGGTACGTTCACATGCCATGAATGGTTACTATACGCCATTCTTTCCTGGTTGGGATACACATGGACTACCGATCGAGAATGCGATCCAAAAACTCGGTGTCGATCGCAAGAGTATTCCAGCTAGTGAGTTTAGGAAGAAATGTGATGAATATGCTCATGAGCAGATCAAGACCCAGATGCAGACGATGAAGCGACTTGGGCAGGTAGCTGACTATGAACATCCATATATCACTTTACAAAAAGGCTTTGAAGCTCGTCAGATCAGATCCTTCGCCAAGATGGCTATGGATGGCCTTATCTTCCAGGGTCTAAAGCCTATCTATTGGTCACCATATCAAGAGACAGCGATCGCAGATAGTGAGATCGTCTACTATGATAGAAAAGATCCAACGATCTTCGTTGCTTTTGATGTCCTAGATCCAAAAGGTGTTTTGGATGGTGATGAGCGTTTCGTCATTTGGACGACGACACCTTGGACGATCCCAGCTGACTTAGCGATATCACTTAATCCACGCTATGAATATGCCGTCGTTAAAACACAAAAAGGTAAACTCATCATGCTTTTAAGCAAGGTCGATGAGCTCTTGCCGAAATTTGGGCTCGAAAATGAGGGCATACTTAAAACATTCAAAGGTCAAGAATTAGAATATGTCACAGTTAAACATCCTTTCTATCCAGATAGACCATCTCTTGTCATCGTTGGTGAACATGTTACTGATGAAGATGGTACAGGTTGTGTCCATACAGCGCCAGGTCACGGTCTAGATGACTTCTATGTCGGACAGAAATACGGCTTACCAGCGTACTGTCCTGTCGATGAGAAAGGTTGTCTTACTAAAGATGCTGGTGATTGGCTTGAAGGAAAATTCGTCCTTGATGCTAATAAAGATGTAACACTCAAACTTGATGAACTAGGTGCTCTTTTACACATGGAATGGGTAACACACAGCTATCCACATGATGAAAGACTAAAGAAACCAGTCATTTTTAGAGCGACTGTCCAATGGTTCGCTTCTGTTGAAAAGATCAAGGATAAGCTTCTAGAAGCGATCAAAGATGTTAAGTGGCTCAATAGTTTTGGTGAAGTTCGCATGACGAACATGATCAAAGAGCGTAAAGATTGGTGTATCTCAAGACAAAGATTGTGGGGCGTTCCTATTCCTATCATCTATAATGAAGATAAGTCACCGATCATGGATCAAAAAGTCTTTGATCACATAGCTGACCTTTTTGAAGAATATGGCTCAAATGTTTGGTTTGAAAGAGATGCCAAAGACCTTTTGCCTGAAGGATACACAGACAGTAGATCACCTAATGGTAATTTCACTAAAGAGAAAGATATCATGGATGTTTGGTTTGATTCAGGATCATCTTTTAATGAGCTGATCGCACGCGATCTTCCTTATCCATGTGATCTCTATTTTGAGGGCAGCGATCAATATCGTGGTTGGTTCAATTCATCGCTCATCGTCTCTGTTGCTACTCATGGAACGGCCCCTTATAAAGCTGTCATCAACCATGGTTATGTCGTTGATGACAAGGGCGAAAAGATGTCTAAGTCACAAGGCAATGTCATCGATCCTGTCAAAGTAATCGAAGAATATGGTGCTGATATCTTTAGACTTTGGTGCGTGACTGTCGATTTCAAAGCAGATATGCGTATCGGTAAAGAGCTCCTCAAACAAGTATCCGATTCCTACCGTAAGATCCGTAATACATTCAGATTTATCTTAGGTGTCACAAGCGACTTCGATCCTGTTAAGGACTATATCACTTATGATGGACTTGAAGCGATCGATAAGTATATCATGATAAAACTTGATAAGCTTAATAGGGAAGTCGGTCAAGCGTATATGGATTATGATTTCATCGCTGCTCAAAGTGCGATGTTCAATTTTATGACAAATGAGCTCAGTGCTTACTATTGTGATTTTGCTAAGGATATCCTCTATATCGAAAAAGAAGATGCCAAACGCAGAAGACAAGTCCAATCAGTACTGTTTGAAGCACTAGATACCCTTTGCAAACTATGGTCACCTATCCTATGTTTTACGACTGATGAAGTCTTTAGATCTTATAAACATAGAGAAGATGTCAAGTCAGTTCATTATACACACTTCAATGAAGTACATAACTACCATGATGAAGAAGAAGTCCTAAGTGCTTTTGAAAGGCTTCATGCATTAAGAGATGATGTCTTAAAAGCTCTTGAAGAAGCAAGACAAGAAGGTGTCATAGGTAAATCGCTTGAAGCACATGTCATCATGAATGTTTCAGATGAAGATAAGAAATTGCTTTCAGACAACTTCAAAGATAAGATCCATCAATGGCTGATCGTTTCTAGATTTAGCTTCAGCGATGGTGACTTTAAGCCTTATGATGTGTCAAAAGTCAAGATCGAAAAAGCACAAGGTACGGTCTGTCCACGTTGTTGGAACATCAGTGAGACTACTGATGAAGATGGACTTTGCGAAAGATGCCATCATGTCATACACGATTAAAAGAGCTTCGGCTCTTTTTTTGAGGAAATCTTATGAGTTATGAATTTGTGAAACTTAAAGATAGAAGCGAAATGAAAGAAAGAGCAGCTTCATGGTTCAGTGCTAAGTGGGGCATAGCTCAAGAGATCTATCTTAAACATATCGAAGCTTACATCACTTCTAATACAGATCATGGTTGGTATCTTTGCCTACATAATGGCGATGAGATCATCGGTGGAATTGGTGTCATTGAGAACGATTTTCATGAGAGAAAGGATCTTAGGCCTAATATCTGCGCGCTCTATGTTGAAGCTAAGCATCGACGAAAAGGGATAGCGAAAAAGCTCTTAGCGCTAGTCGTCGATGACATGAAAGAAAAGGGGATAGACACACTTTATCTTGTCAGTGACCTAAAGGGATTCTATGAAAGATGTGGTTGGCAATATCTTGGCAAAGTAAAAGAAGATGATGGCCAACACATGATAGACATTTTCATGCATAAGGTTTGATAACTGATCAAAAGTGAAAATTTGTAGTCATGGTAGACCATCATCTAAAATGATCAAGCAAGCATTACTTTTAGAGATCAACGATAACTCGTGATGCAAAAGAGCTCCAAGCTTTTTTGACTTAACACGAAATATCGCATCTTACAAAAAAGACCCTTAGCCTTATAGCGTGTAATTTGACTAAGGGTTTTAAATGATCCTATGCTTTTCAATATGCTGAAGTATTAGTTGTGATCCATGATCTTTAAAATTATTCTCATCATCACATTCATTTCTTGAATTCTGGAGTTTACTTGATCAAATCGTGGATATCATAATCAAAACGATAAGCGACATTAAGATCATTATCATCGTTGATATTAAGGATAGTCTCATCATTATAGGCATAGAGTTCAAGTTTGATATCATCAAAGGTACTGGCGATCGAAAACTTGTAGTATCGCGCAAAATCAGAGACTGGATAAACGACCTCATAGATATCTTCAATAAATAGCTCATGGTCGCTTTCTAAGATCCTTTTTAAATAAGAATCACCATAGCGGATACCGACTGTGATATAGCCCTCTTTATCACGCTCATAGCTATTATCGACTGCATAATCGCAAGCTATAGCCTCTTTACTATTGGGATCTATGACCATCAGGTCAGCATTTAAGATGGTATCATCAGTTATCATCTTCAACTCTTCGATGATGTCTTCACTCTTATCAAAGTCTTTGACATACATATCATCGTCCAATCTATCAAGCCGATAGATAGATCCATCGATAATGAAAGTGTCAGTTTCTAAAGTTGAGCCATAGAGATCACTAAAGATATCGACGAATGGTTTATTGATATCTTTATAGATGATAAGTGGATCGATAGTAAAATAATCTTTAAACAAGAGATCCTCATGTATAAACTAAATAGCTGGCAGACTATAGTCGATGATCGTTCCCTCTGTTGTAGTATTTGAAGGCATCTTGAGCTCACAACCTGCCATAAGTAGCATAATGAGCACTATAGTTGTTTTTTTATTGATATGATTTTTTTATACATGACTTTTCTCCTATTTAAGTTTGCTTACCATTGAATAACTTTCAATGTTTGATTTACGTTTTATATTCCGATATCTCAAGCAAAGCGCTAGATCGAAAATCGCGATCTTTATATATGGATAGCTCCTATCTTTCTAATGCTCATCGGGTAGATGTAAGATGGATCAAAGTATTTTGACATATAAGCAATGAAATCATCTTTGTGTTCAAGACCAATGAGACAAGTTATCGTTCCTTTGAAGCCTCCACCGTGGACACGACAAGTACCTTTATGGACTTTATCGATGAAGTTCCGCGCTAAAGCGAGAGCTAAAGCAAGCTTTTGTTCGGTTGGTGAGGTATTGCAATAGCAGTTTTCTAATTGTTCAAATGATGATCTGCCAGATTCATCGATGAGTTCGATTATCTTAGCATAATCTTTTTCTAAATTGGCTCTTTCAACTGCTTCGACACGCTCAACTTCCTTATAGAAGTGGATAGCACGGAGCTTCGCTCTGTCGTTCTCTATCTCATTCAAATGCTCTAAAAGTGCATCAAGGTCGGCATCGCAAAGCCTTTCTACACCTAAAACTTTAGCCGCTTCCTTCATCTCATTTGGGATCGAAGAATATTCAGCATTGAGATCAGCGTGTGACTCACCGGTGTTGATGATAAATAATTGATAGCCCATCTCTTCAAAAGAGAAATCGAGCTTCTCATATTTTGGATCGTTTGGATCTTTAAAGTCCAGTAATACAGGTCCACCGATCGCACAAGCCATCTGATCCAACATTCCGCTGGCTTTGAACCAATATTTGTTTTCAGCGTATTGACCGATCTTAGCGTAATCACTGACTGTCATCTTCTCACCATTGAAAAAGTAATTGATGATACTCATGATGATCATCGCATAGGAAGCAGATGAAGAGACACCTGCAGAACTGATGACATTGGAAGTAAGACATGCATCAAAACCTCTGACGACAAAGTGATTGACTTTCGTCGCTTCGCACATACCTGCAGTCAAAGCTGTTGTCCCACGGCCCGTTTTATACTGTTTCAAGTCTTTGAGGTCGATGACGACTTCACGATAACCATCACTTTGGATACGTATGACATCAGTGTTATTAGGCCAAGCGATAGCGATCGTATCCATCGAGATCGATGAACCGATGACTTTTCCACCGTTATGGTCGACATGATTACCTATGATCTCTGTGCGGCCAGGACTGGAGAAGAATTCTCCATCTTCATGATAATACAGGGTCTTGAACTTCTCTTTTAGATCATTATAACGTTTGAAGCTCTCTTCAGATTCGCCATAGAGCGATTCTAGTATATTTTTATCTAGCATAAATTCACCTCAAGAATATTCTAACTTTTTTATCCTTATATTGCACTAGCAAATTGTTTAGTCTTGATAGAGATGATGAGTAATGATGTATTCTTTGACTTTTGGATCAAGATCATCATATATATGATCTACGATCGCATCTTTGATCTTTGATGAACTGATGTCATAGAGCTTGACACCTTTGATCACGACTTCATCATCGATATCTTGTATGCCACGTGGATAGACATAGATCTTGAAGTCTTCTTTGATCTTTTTTCCTTCGTACCACCGATCGATATGCAGATAATTGTCAAGTCCTAGAAGTAGAGCTGGTTTGACATCTCTTTTTTGAAGCAGTTCTAGTGTCTCGATCGTCTTTGGCTGTCTTTTGTATCTTAGATAGAACTCTTCTTCAAGGTCACTTACTTCAAGTCCATCGCTAGTAGAAGTTACGATCTCTAACATTCGATATCGATCGATGAAACTAGCTTTGAGACTTCTTTTGCCATAGCCATCAGAGACAGGCATGAAGACGATCTTTTTTCCTGTGATCTTCTTTACTTCTTGAGCGATAGCGACATGAGCTTTTGTCACTGGATCAAAACTGCCCCCGAAGACGATCACATCTTCACTATTTTTCATAACGCTTAGATTATATCTTACTTTAGTGCTATGATTTATAAAAAGGAGACGCAAAATGCAAGACATCAAGATAAATGACATTCTCGAACAGACATATCTCAGTGACATCAAAGTCAGTGATGATGCGGTCATCTTTCTAAAGCACCAAGCAAGCGCAGATCAAAACGACTATGATCATGATCTATACATGTATCGAGATCTAGAAACGATCGCTTTGACTAATGATCATAATGTACGTAGTTATGAAGTGAATGGCCAAGAAGTGATCTTTATCTCTTCTAAAGATGAAAAAGCTAAAGATGAGACGGTCTTCTATAAGATCAGTCTAAGGGGTGGCGAATCCAGAGAATACTTCAGGACAAAACTAAAGGTGACTTCTTTCAAGATGATCGATGCTGATCACCTCTTGCTTTCGGTAAATGAAAGCCATGATGAAGAAAAGAGAGAGGGCTATGAAGTATTCACAAAGCTACCATTCTACATGAATGGTTCTGGTTATCTTCAAGAGAAGACGACACGTCTCTATCTATATCGACCAAGCACCAATCAATATGCACCGATCACAGCCAAGGATCTTGATATCGATAGCTATCGTTTACATGAGACAAAAGATAAGATACTTTATGTTGCCCATGCTTCCCTAAGATATCCTAGTTTTAAAAATAGTCTTCATCTCTTTGACTTTAAGACACAAGAAGATAAAGAACTTATAAAAGAGGAAGACTATATGATAAATGATGCTTTCTTTATAAAAGACAAGATCGTTTTTATAGGAAATGGGGAAGTAATACATGGAATCAACGAGAACGATCGTTTCTTTATCATCGATGAAGGTGTACATCTCTTATACGATAACGAAGATAGTCTCTACAATTCGATCGGTTCAGATGTTAGACTAGGACATAGCGATAGCTTCTTTGTCCATGATGACAAATTGTACATGTTGAAGACGATCATGCACTATAGTGAGATCGCCAGTCTAGATCTTGATGGAAAAAATGAAGAGGTCTTTATTAGTGGTGGTAGTATCGATCATTATGCACTAGTCGATGATAAGATCTATCTCATTGGGCTTTTCGATGGAGCTTTACAAGAGCTTTATGTGTACACGAAAGATCATCAGCTCAAAAAGCTTACATCATTTAACGATCATCTATTGGAAGATCACTACATTGCCAGACCAGAGCGCATCGTATTTTCAAATGACGACACTGAGCTTGAGGGGTGGGTCTTGCTTCCTAAGGATCATGATCCTCAAAAGAGCTATCCAGCGATACTTGACATCCATGGTGGACCAAAGACTGTCTATGGTGAGGTGTATTATCATGAGATGCAAGTCTGGGCCAACAAAGGTTATTTCGTCATGTTCTGTGATCCTAGAGGTTCTGATGGTAGGGGAAATGAATTCATGGATATCTTTGGACGCTATGGCACTATCGATTATGAAGACATCATGAAGTTCGTCGATACGGTCTTAGAGAAATATCCGACCATCGATAGGAATAGACTAGGCATTACTGGTGGCAGCTATGGTGGCTTCATGACTAATTGGATCATTGGGCATACTGATCGTTTCAAATGTGCGGCTACGCAGCGCTCGATAAGTGATTGGATCTCTTTTTACGGCACATCGGATATCGGTCATTATTTTACTACTGATCAGATCAAAGCTGATCTTGATAATATCGAAAAACTTTGGTGGCACTCACCACTTAAATACATTGATTCTATGACGACGCCAACGCTCTTCATCCATTCTGATGAAGACTATCGTTGTCCATTATCGCAAGGTCTTGAGCTCTATACATCTTTGATAAAAAAGGGCGTCGAAGCACGTTTTGTCCTCTTTCATCATGAAAACCATGAATTATCGAGAAGTGGTAGACCTAAAAACAGGATCAAACGCCTTGAAGAGATAACTGCTTGGTTTGATAGGCATCTAAAATAGCTCAAAGCACTCCATTTTAAAAAAATGTTTAAGTGATCAGGCTTGATCGTATAGGTCATGCCTGATTTTTACATATGACAAGACTGTTTGATGATCGATGTAAGATGAATAATAAGAATGGAATGGCGAGATCTGTGATAGAGATCTTAAGACGATCTGAATCGATCGGGTTTTTTAGAGCCATAGATATTTGAAAAAGCATTTCTTTCATATCGGCTCAATAAAGACATTTATAAACGTGATACTCATCTAGTTTCGCTAAAATTAGATCTATACACTAAAGCAATTAACTTCCATAAAAAGAAACGAGGTATTGATCTTTGTTTGTCAAAAAGAGATTTTTTTAAGTTTTAATAAAGCTTTAATCTTGATTTCTTATACTAAAACCATACAAAGAAATATTGATAGATCAAAGGAGGAAAAAAGATCAATGAGCAATATATTAAAGTCACAACCCGTAAAGATAGCCCTAGGTATCATCTTAGGATTAGGAGTCATCATCTTGATAGCTTTCGCTGTCGATGCCAACAATCAAAGATCAGCTATCGATAGCGCTAAAGCTAAAGAGATAGCGATGAATGAAGCTGGTGTCAGTGAATCGACATTGTCAGCACTAGATATCAGCGACAACAATACTTACTACACAGTCTATTTTGAAAGTTCTGGCAAAGACTATAGTTACGATGTCGAAAAGACGACAGGGGAGATCTTAAGAGCTTCATTTACAGTCGATGGTCAAGGCCAAGCGGTGGTAGACGATCAAGCGTCAGTCGATACGACTGTTACAAGCGATGATACTACGCCTTCTTTAAGTAATACGACGGAAGTAGCTGCTATCGATGAAGCCAAAGCCAAAGAGATCGCTTTGGGCGATGCCGGAATAAAAGAAAGCGACACGAACTTTATCTGGGTCAGTAAAGATTATGATGACAGGCGTGAAGTCTATGATGTTGAATTCTATGCTGGTGGTGTAGAATATGACTATGAGATACTAGCTAGTGATGGTACTATACTAAAAGTAGACTATGATATCGAAAGCCATACGCCACAAAATGGTTATGGAGGACATCATGGTAATAACGGCAGTGCAAACACTAAAGCGATCACGCTTGAAGAAGCCCGTGATATCGCTTTGGCTAGAGTAACTGGTGCTACAAGTGACAATATCCGTATCAGCGCCGACTATGATGATGGTTATCTCATCTATGAAGGTGAGATCAGATATGATGGCATGGAATATGAATTTGAGATAGATGGCTATCGCGGTAGTGTTATCGAGTGGAGTGCTGAAAGCTGGTACGACTAAGGAGGAAGGATGCGTATCTTAGTTATTGAAGACGAGAGAGACTTGAATCTCTTGATCAAAAAGAGACTCAAAGACGAAGGTTATAGTGTCGACAGCGCATATGATGGCGAAGAAGCTATCGATTATCTTGAAAGCGCCGACTATGATCTTTTGATCGTCGACATCATGATGCCTAAGAAGGATGGTCTTTCACTCATATCCGAACTAAGAGCTAAAAAGAGAAGTACACCAGCGATCTTCCTCAGTGCTAAAGATACGATCGAAGATCGAGTCAAAGGATTAGATGCAGGGGCTGACGATTATCTCGTCAAGCCCTTTGCCTTTGAGGAACTCTTAGCACGAATCCGCGTGCTACTTAGAAAGCCATTAACTATCAAAAGTAATGTCTTGACACTTGCTGATCTATCATTGAACGTGGATACTCATGAAGTAAAAAGAGGAGATGTGACGATAAATCTATCAGCTAAAGAATTCAATATACTTAGGTATATGTTATTGAATCAGGGGATAGTCTTATCAAGAGAGACGATCGAAGAACATATCTGGGATTATGATTACATGGGTGCCAGCAATATGGTCGATGTCTATATCCGCTATTTAAGACGCAAGATCGACGAAGGTCATGCGAAGAAGCTCATCCATACCGTACGTGGTATGGGTTATGTACTTAAGGAAGAATGAAGAATTTATCGATCAAGGCCAGGCTCGTCATCGTTCATACTTTAATGATGTCTTTAGTCGTCATCATTGTTTTAGGCATTCTTTTTAGTATCAGTGGTAATGAGATCGATGCGAATGTCAGAACAGCACTCGAAAATAGAGTCAATGAAAGCTATGAGAATATTGCCTATCGTGATGGGATCCTCACTTTCAACAACGATTTCATCGAGATCCAAGATGGTATCTACCTTTCTGCATATGAATTAGATAGTACAGAACTTCTTTATGGTAGATTGCCTTATGGCTTCGAGTATAATCTCGTCTTTGAAGAAGGCAACATCAGAGAGATAGCTATTGCGGATGCGACATATTATGTTTATGACATGTCAGTCCCTATTGAAGGTTATCACACGATCATGATACGTGGTGTCGTTTCTATCGCTGATGCACAAAGGGAATTCAGAGCTACACTGCGCATCACTTTGATATTATTACCAATACTTATAATATTGACCGCTCTTGTAGGCTATATCATTTCAAAAAGAGCGATGCGACCAGTCAAGAGGATAACTGATACTGTCAAAGAGATAAGAAGTAGTCATGATCTTTCTAAAAGAGTCAAGCTCGGTAAAGGAAATGATGAGATCTATCGTCTTGCGCATACTTTTGATGATTTGCTTAGTGATGTCGATAGTGCTTTTAAAAGAGAAAAACAATTCACAAGTGATGTCGCTCATGAACTTAGGACACCGATAACGACGGTCAAGATAGCGATCGACGATATACTAAAACGAGATGATCTTGATAAAGAATTAAAAGAAGAACTGATGATCATCCAAAAGAAGAATGATATGATGGCTAAGATGGTAAGTGAATTATTAGCTCTTTCTAGAGCTGATCAAGGACGTTTAGAGATCAAAAAAGAAAAGATCGATCTCAGCGATCTGACACTCATGATCTTAGACTCATTCAAAGAGATGATCAAAGATGACGATATCGATCTATTAGCTGATATAGATCCTGAGATCTATATCGAAGCAGATGAAGTGTTGATCATGCGTCTTTATAATAATGTACTAGAGAATGCTAGAAAGTTTACGAAGTCGAAGATCTCTGTGGCACTAAAAAGTAGTGATGATAAAGTATCCATATCTGTAAGTGATGATGGTATCGGTATCAAAGATGAAGATAAAGAAAAGATCTTCGACCGCTTCTATCAAGCTGATACATCCAGGAACAAAGAAGGCAGTGGTCTTGGCCTATCAATGGTCAAATGGATCGCAGAGGTCCATGATATGTCGATAGATGTCAGATCGACTCTGGGCGAGGGTACGACCTTTACTTTCATCACTAAGAGGATCTAAATGTTCTGGCTTTTGATCTTCATGACCTTTATATTGTCATCATGTAGAAATGAGCAAGTCTATTTCCCACTTGATGGTACAGAACCTTCTTTTAAACATATCGTCGTGGATGGCATCATCTATGAAGCAAGCGAAGGATTTCTCGACAAGACAAATATCATCACGATAAAAGATGATGACGATATTTCAAAGATCATCTTGCCTACCATCGATAAGGCAAAGTGGACATTAGAGATAGAGGCAAAGAGGATCATTGATGAAAGCCTTAGAAAGGTCTCAAGTGCAAGTGACGATCATATCCAAATAATGACCATCGATCACTCAAAACTTGATACACTAGAAATAATGATGGATGATAGTATACATAAAGGCGCGATCCTCATTATCTTTTCAAGTCGATAATATACTAAACAAAGCTATATAAGCTCTAGTGGTCGATCAATAGGGAAGGTTTAAAAAGCGTTGGTCGTTATTCGATATCACGTTAAGATTATGAAGGTAAATCATGAATTAGTTACTTGATGGAGATCACTTATGCAAGATTTAGACGTGATATTTGATAAATGGATCAGAATACTTAGAATCGAGAATAATTGGGATGTAAAACTTGAACTGATTTCTGATGAGAGCTTTGATCTGATCTTTCATCCGGCATCTAATTGTTATGTCAAGAATGTGCTCAGTATTTTTAAAGAGTGCTATCGCGTGCTAAAAAAAGCGGAGTCTTATTAGGTGGATATGATTTGGCCTTTAATTACCTTTTTGATGATGAGGGAAAGATCGTCTACGATCTGCCTTTTGATCCTTTAAGCAGTCCAAAACACTATGAAGATTCCCTCAAAAATGACTGGGGTATCGCTTTTTCACATAGCTTAGAAGAAAATATTGGCGGTCAATTAAAGGCGGGCTTTAGGATAAGTGATCTATATGAAGATACTAGCGGCGAGGGTTTTTTACATGATCACCATGTCGCGTCTTTTATGGCG
>CALVCT010000014.1 GCA_944326055.1 uncultured Erysipelotrichaceae bacterium | reverse complement strand
TCGACCTTCAATATTGGCATGCACCAGATAATATTGAACCAGAGAGAAGAAAGAAACCAAGTGCTAAAAGACTTACCAATAGAGTCAACAGAAAGAAGCGTAAAAGTCCTAACCAACTAAGCAAGGAAAGCTATCGTGGTAACTATAAGAAAAGAGGCGTCAAAACCTAATTCTTTATTATAGGTTTTGAAACACCCCCTATGCATTACGCGCTTCAAAGGCATTGCGCACGATATTGATACAATGGTCACCAATACGCTCTAAGTTCGATAAGATATCAGCGTATACCGAAGAGGCGACTGCTCCAGTACATTCTTTCTTGACCATTCTTTGGAAATGGTTTTGACGGAAATTGTACTCCATATTATCGACGACAGCTTCATCATTGAGCAAATGCTCATAGATCGATAGATCATTACTTGAGAGATATTCAAAGGATTTATCGAGCATCTCTTCAAGTTTGACAAAGAGTTTATCTAGTTCCGCATAAGCAGCAGGGGTGAATGATCCATCATCTTCATGGACCATCTTTGAGAATTCAGCGACATTGACGACGATATCACCTATCCTCTCTAGGTTTTTAACGATCTCTAGATAAAGCGTCGTTTCTTTGGAAGTCTCTTCACTCATCTCATTGAATGGTAGATCAGTGAGGAAATTGGTGATCGCATTATCAAGTTTATCGATCGCCTTCTCGTGATCTTTGATCTCATCAAATAACTCTTCATCGCCAGCTTCTTTAGCCACATAATTACGGGTCTTTTCGATATTACTTTTGACGACGGCTTTCATTTCGACGACGAACTTCTCAGCAGCTCCTAGAGCTGTAGCGACGACAGGGAAGTTTGAAGGAATGAGCTCATCAGTATTGACTTCTAAACGTTTTGGCTCATCACCTTTGACGATCTTACGAATGAAAGCACAGATCTGTTTGATGAACGGATAGACGATGATCGCCGTAACGACATTGAACAAGATATGTGTGATCGCGATCTCCATCATCGGGTTGAGATTCAAGACTTCTGTAAGGAAAGTCATGAGGTCATATAGTGGATATAGACATATCATGCCCAGCGTCGCACCTACACAGTTGAAAAGTGTATGGAAGACTGCGGCTCTTCTCGAAGTGACGTTACCACCGATACTAGCTAAGACAGCAGTGATCGTCGTACCGATATTTGCACCAAAAAGGAAAGGTATGAGACCGATAAAAGAGATAGCACCACTACTATAGAAGAGCTGGATGATACCGATCGAAGCTGAAGATGACTGCATCGCCATCGTCATCACGATACCACCAAAAAGACCAATGAAAGGATTAGTCGTACAAGCTTCCGCAAAACTCATGAATTCTGGTACATATTTGAGCTTTTCAAGCGTATCGCCCATGACAGTGAGCGAATAAAAGAGTATACCGAAACCAACTAAGATCCTAGCGATGTCCTGCAGTTTCTGCTTACTCATGAATAGAAGCATCGCTGCACCGATAAAGATCAGATAGACTGCTATCTGTTCTACAGAAAGACCGATAAGGAAGGCAGTGATCGTCGTACCGATATTCGCACCGATGATGATACCAGCAGCTTGTTCAAGCGTCATGAGTCCAGCTCTGATAAAACCGATACAGATCGAAGTCGTCGCACTGGATGATTGGATGATCGCAGTGATGATGACACCGATCAGAAAACCTTGCCAAGGCTTCGATGTATATTTATCGATATAGATACGAAGTTTATCGCCAGCAAACGCCTTGAGTCCATCGCCCATCAAGACGATACCATAAAGGAACAGACCTAGACCACCTAGGAAGAGTCCCCATTCGATATCAAATAAAGATAGTTCCATAAGATCCCCTCATATATTAATACGATACTAATTTAACATATATTTAACACTTATTTTTCAAAAAAATGACTGAAAGCCTTTACATCATTTAAATATCGATTATAATAAAGATGTAAAAACAAGATAGTCAATAAACTTTAAGTTGTTTTTTCGTATTTATTTCCTACTTTGAAAAAGGAGTTGCTAGCCAGCTCCTTTTTCAATTATCGTGCATCCATATAAAAAAGAGTCTGGCCATAAGACAAGACTCTATCATCATCTATTAAAAAAGAGACCGAAGTCTCTTAATTTACTCTTTCGAAGTATGGGCTTGAACCGTTTGGTACATAGATCGATTCAATGACGGTCGTACCGTTCCAGTTACCATGTAGCGCCAGTCCATTTCCAAGATAGACAGCTACATGCCATGTGCCGTTACCACCATTTGAATACTCTACTAAGTCACCTGGCTGTGCTTCGCTTGCATCGATCGAATAACTATCGAAGATATTGACTGGTCTACCATAGTAATCACTTAAGAAAGCAGTAGCTACTTCATTACACCAGCCACCCATGCCGATATAGCTTTCAGCTAAGGCATAGATATCAGAGTTATCGATATTGGAGTGGGATTGGATGATGGCACGGAGTTCTGCATTGTATCGTTCTTGTTGCTCGATCCAAGCTTGAGCTTCCTCTTCTTCCATTTCCGCTAGCATCTCTTCATACTCTTCTTGAGTTATGACACGTACTGGTACAAGACGAGTCTCGACATTTAATGCGGCATCTGCAGCCATGACCGTTATCTCATATTCGCCTGGAGTTTCTGCATCGAATTTACCAAAGCTACTTACAGCTTTGACTCCTACATTGTCAGTGACTTCTAGATAATCACTTAAATTCAATATAGAACCTTCGACCAATATGATCTCAGAGGCATCTTCTTCGATAAAGTCGATGACTGGCTTTATCGTATCAGAGCTCAAGGTATTTATCTCACGAATATACTTGTCATTACTTTTGATCTTGTCCTCATCGTATCTAAATCCCACTAGGGCCGATACTGCAAGGAGTATCATCAGCAGTTTCAGTTTCTTCATTTGATCTCCTTCTTGAAAGTTAGTTTAAGGTAATATATTTCCTAAACACAAAACATATTATAGTTATTTTCACCTGTCATTGCAACCCCAAGGGAAAGACCCTATAATCTAGACATGGATAAAGTGTTAGTTATCGAAGGGCCTACAGCGATCGGTAAGAGTAGTTTTGCGATCGAAGTAGCTAAGATCTTTGATGGTGAGATCATCTCTGGGGATAGCGTCCAAGTCTATCGCCATTTCGATATAGCGTCAGGAAAGGTCACAAAAGAAGAGATGCAGGGGATAGCTCATCATCTTCTTGATATCAGAGACTATGATGAAGAATATACGATCAATGATTTTCAAAAAGATGTGCGATACCTTATCGATGATATAAAAACGAGAGATAAGCTTCCAATCATCGTCGGTGGTAGTGGCTTATATCTTAAAAGTGCTCTTTATGACTATGAACTAAAGGATGAAGAGACCAAAGATGAACCTTATGATGAACTTTCGAATGCCGAGTTGTATGCAAGGCTTAAAAAAGTCGATCCACTTATCTTAAAAAAGATCCACATCAACAACAGAAGGCGTCTTTTAAGAGCTTATAATTACTATATGAAAAACGGTGAGCCGATGTCAGAGGCTATCGCGCGCCAAAGACATGAGCTATTATATGATGCCCTCATCATCGGTCTAACGACCGACAGACAAGAACTATATAAGCGTATCGATAGACGTGTCGATAAGATGATCAGTGATGGTGCAAAAGAAGAAGTACTAGATCTGATAAAGATGGGCTGCTCTTTTGATGATAAACCGATGTGCTCGATAGGTTATAAAGAGTGGAAGCAATATATAGAAGGAAAAAAGAGCGAGAAAGAAGTCATCGATGATATCAAGAAAGCGACACGCAACTTAGCTAAAAGACAATATACTTGGTTCACACATCAAACACCGATCATTTGGTATGATATCAAGGATACGAAACACGCGATAAAAAAGATAGAGGAGTGGCTTGATGGACAGAAGATATATTGAAAGATTATCATATCTTGTAGATGAAGATAAACTAGATATCTTAGCGAAGAGTTCTGTCTTAGTCTGTGGTTGTGGTGGAGTTGGATCATTTGTGGCAGAAGCACTGGCGCGCTCAGGCGTAGGGGAGCTCATCTTAGTCGATAATGATGACATCGCGATCTCTAATCTCAATCGTCAATTGATGACGACAAAAGAGAATATCGGCAGATCGAAAGTAGAAGAGCTCAAAAAGCGTCTTGAGATGATCAGCGATACGAAAGTATCTACGATAAAGACTTTTATCGATGAGAGCTTCGATATGCCAAAGTGTGATATCGTCGCTGATTGTATCGATACTTTGACTTCAAAGTTCATCTTGAATAAAAAAGCGCATGCGATACAGATACCTTGTATCTCATCGATGGGCTCTGCTAAGCGCCTTGAGCCAAAAGATATCAAGTATACGACACTTGACAAGACGAAAAATGATCCTCTAGCTAAAGCTTTTAGAGGACTGGTAAAAAAAGAAGGTTATAAGCATAAGATCGAAGTAGTCTATGCTGATACACCAAGCATCCAAAAAGAGATCACGCAAGAAGGAAAGACTTCAAAAGAACGCCATCCTTTAGGATCGGCGATCTTCATGGTCGGTAGCGTGGGACTATATATGGCATATATCATCTGTAAGAGATTATGGGAGGAAAAAGAAAATGAAATTCAAAGACATGCCTTATGAACACATAGCTTATGAAGATATCGAAAGAGACTATGGCGCTCTGCTCGATGTTTTAGAAAAGATCGAAGATCCCCAAGAATTTGAAGAGCAGTTTTTCAAGATCAATGATTATCGCAGTCACATGCAGACGATGATGACGCTGTGCATGATCAGGCATTCGATCGATACCGCTGACCCTTTCTATGATCAAGAACAGGAGTATTGGGATGAGACTGCACCAAAGATAAGTGCTCTTGAAGATCGTTTAAATCGTATCGCCTTGAATTTTAAAAGACGTGATGATCTAAAGCGCATACCAGCCATCTATTTCAAGATGTGCGAGTATGCCCTTAAGATCTTTGCAAAAGAGATCATCGAAGATTCTCAGATCGAAAACAAGCTCGTCAGCGAATATGGCAAGCTCAAGGCCTCAGCCAAGATCGAACTTGACGGTGAGATCCATAATCTAGCTAGTATCGGTCCACTGCTCACAAGCAATGACCGTGAACTGAGAAAAAGAGCTGCTCTAGCTGTAAATAGCTTCTATACAGAGAATGAGAAAGAATTTGACCGCATCTATGATGAACTTGTAAAGGTCCGTGATCGCAAAGCCAAGAAGCTTGGTTTCAAGGACTATGTCGAATATGCTTATTATAATATGATGCGTCTTGATTATGATCGTGACATGGTCGCCAATTATAGAAAGCAAGTCTTAGAAGACATCGTTCCAATAACACGTGAGATCTATAAAGCACAAAAAGAACGTCTTGGTCTTGATCGTCTACGATCATGGGATCTGAACTACGCCTTCAAAAGTGGCAACCCAAGACCGGTCGGTGATGAGCCTGTCTTAGTTATGAAGGCTAAGGAGATGTATAGGGTAATGGGTCAGGAGACTGGTGACTTCTTCGATATGATGTGTGAAGAAGAGCTCTTTGACTTAACGACGAAACCAAATAAAGAGATGGGTGGTTATATGGCACCTATCCCTGAATTCAAACGTCCATTCATCTTTTCAAACTTCAATGGCACAAAAGGCGACGTCGAAGTCCTCACACATGAGGCCGGACATTCATTCCAAACGTACATGACATATAAGTATAATGACGATCTCATCATGGAACTTGTTGGACCGACGATGGAAGCTTGCGAGATCCATTCGATGTCGATGGAATTCTTTACGCATACTTACATGGAGTCTTTCTTTGGAGAAGATACAGAGAAATTCCTTTACTCGCATATCGCGGATGCTTTGACCTTCATTCCATATGGTATCTTGGTCGATCACTTCCAGCATGAAGTCTATGAACATCCTGAGATGACAGCTGAAGAGCGCAAAGCTACTTGGCATAGATTAGAGAAGCTCTATTGTCCTGATCGTGATCATGAAGGCTTGGATCTTCTTGAACGTGGTGGCTGGTTCTATCGCCAAGGACATATCTATCAATCGCCATTCTACTATATCGATTATACATTGGCACAAGTCTGTGCTCTACAATTCTTCACCCGTATGCTCAAAGGTGATCCAGATGCTTTCAAAGACTATATCGAGCTTTGTAAAGTCGGTGGTAACTACTCTTTCTTAGAACTACTTAAGATCGCCCATCTAAAGTCGCCATTCTCAGATGGATCACTCAAAGAGGTAGCAACGACGATGATGGAAGAGCTTGATAAGTTCGATGTCAGTAACTTGTGATATAATCATATAGTCCAAAGGAGGGACAACTGATGTACGAAAACAACACTTATTCATATCAAAACGACCAAATGACTTTCAATCAGTTTTTGACGAAGTCTTTCGGTGTCATGTTTACAGGGATCCTGCTTACAGCGATCACTGCTCTTTTCGGTCTTCCGATCTTGTTGAGCTTTATCCAGAGCTTTATCGGTGTCTTTCTTATCTATGGTATCAATATCGGTATCGCTTTCTACTTCTCATCAAGACTCATGACCATGTCAAAGACGACAGCTTATATTTGTTTCTACTTATATTGTTTTGTGACAGGTCTTACTTTCTCGACTTTGCCACTTTACTATGATGGTGGAACATTGGCTGTTGCCTTGTTTATGACTGCTGGTATGTTCGCTTGTATGGCGATCATTGGCCACACATCAAAAGTAGACTTCACAAAGTTCACACCTTATCTCTTTGTTGGTCTTATCGCTTGTATCGGTATGACTTTCATCAATGCGATCTTCTTACACTCTAGTGGTGTCGAATTGATGTTAGATTATGCTGTCATCATCATCTTCCTTATCATGATCGCTTATGATATGCAGACACTAAGGCATATCCATGAATCAGCATATTATGATAATGAAGTGCAGAATAAGTTAGCGATCTACGGAGCTTTCTCCTTATATCTTGACTTTATCAACATCTTCATCAGAGTCTTATCGATCTTGGGAAGAAGCAATGATAATTAAGAGCGTCGATCGACGCTCTTTTTGACTTATGTACAAGCTAGTTGATAAAGAGATCATCATGTATCTGATATTCGGTGTTCTTACGACACTTGTCAATATCATCGTCTTTTATATAACAAGCGATCTATTTATGATCGCGACCATCCCAAGCAATATCATCGCTTGGATATTATCGGTCTTGTTTGCATATGTGACCAATAGATGCTTTGTCTTTTCAAGTAAAGGTGACATCAAAAAAGAGCTCTTGAGTTTTTTCTCAGTACGTCTATTGTCTTTAGTCATCGATACGATCATCGTCTATATAGGTATCGATGTCTTGATGTTTGATCCGCTTGTCGTCAAGATCGCCAGCAATATCGTCGTCGTGATAGCGAACTATATCTTCTCTAAGTTCTTAGTATTCAAAAAATAGCAGCGTGTGCTGCTATTTTAAGTCGTGATCCTTTTTGAATGCTTCAAAGGCATCATTGAAGCTTCGATAGATCGTGATGTGATTATAAGTCAAAGCTCCTACAAGATAGCTATTGAAACCGATCGGACATTCGACACCTGAAACATCATTGCGTCCAAGACGTAGGTCTGAGAAGACAGGATAGATCTTAAGATCTTTGCCATTCATGAGCTTTTCGATCGCGTTGCCGAGCTCAACATATGTGCCACTGTCATCTGAAGCAAGTTCAAAGAAAAAGACATCTGCTTTAGCGACATGTGAGTAGTCCTCTTTGAAGATCTCACTAGTTGGGATGTAGCGCGTATTATCAAACGGCAGTTCGATAGGATTAGCCAAGAAGTATTCGACATTGTTTTTATCTAATACTTCTCTTAGCATCTTTCCTTCTTTCAGTCTTTGTGTGATGTCGGCTTCTGTAAAGAGCGGACCAGCATTATAGATATACATGATTAGGTACCTCCATGCGCTCATTCTATCACAAAGTCATAGCAGGAAATATCGATACATGGTTTATGGATCAAAACATGATACGATAGTTTACGTATCATGGGGGTGAAAATATGGCTGTGTTAGTAGTAGATCTCGATGGGACTCTTTATCCTAAAAATGATGATGGACGATCGGTCACGCAAAATATCATAGCACTCAAGAGGTGGTATGAAAGTGGCAATAAAGTCATCATCGCGACATCGCGCGGTATAGGACATCTTAATGAACTTAAAGGAAAATTGCAGATACCTTTTGTGTTTATTGGAGCCAATGGTGCAATTATCGTAGATGAAGATGGCGATCTAATAGAGAGAACGATCAAAGCTTCCATATACAATAAGATAGCTCAAGATGTGATCAAGCAGTCTTTGAATGCATCGGTCACAACGATACACGATGGTAATTGGTACTGGCATACGAAGGATAACTATCCTATAAGAGGTGCGACAAAACAAAGATCGGTATGGCAGTATATCATTGAAAAAAGTCAACTAGATCCTGATATCTCTCTGACACAGATCAAGGTATTGATCCCATCAAATGAACTTGTAAAATACAAAGACCATCTAAGATCGAGATATCATGATCTTTCGATCGTCTCAAGTGATAGAGATGCGATCGATATCCAAGCATCTAATGCCACTAAAGGCGTAGCGACTCAAGATGTCATCGATGCTCTTGGTGTGTCGATCGATGATGTTTATGTGATCGGTGACTCAGAAAATGACATTCCGATGTTTGAGATAACAGATAACAGCTATTGTATCGAAGATGGAGATGATGTAGCTAAAGATCACGCCAAATATACTACTAGTTCAGTTTCAACATTGGTCAAAGAAATACTCTTGAAAGATGGACGTAAGTCATCTGTGTAGATCTCACACACTTTTTCTTATTTGATGGCAATTGACTACGTAGACAATGAAAAGTTCAGATCAAAGATGTCATATTGAAAAGTTCAAAGAAGACATCTTCTTTTAGATGGAGCAGATCATCACAGATCTATCAAAAGTGTATATATGCTCTAAGAATAGATCGACTTAAGAAAATAATAACTCTCAACCTAAAAAGCGTCTTACATTGAAGGATAAAGTTATCTCTTGTTTTGTCATTCTATTTGCTATTGTAGTTGTATTTGGGTTCATTGGGTATTTGAATGGTGGCAAATACGAATCTAAATTAGATGATCTAACAGAATTGGGCTGTACTGTACACAAGTATGGCGGCACTTCTTCAATAAAGATAAATTGTTCAAACGGCGCAACTATCGACATTGCTTTAGATGGCGATGGTCTAGACTATGTTCGCTATCTAATAGTAGATGAAGAAGGAAATGACATCGATTATTCAAAAGATACTTACATGAGGATCAACATGTCCGATGGTTCTCGTTGTGTATATGGATATAACGACACATACCAAGATAAAACAGGCGATTGTGATTTTTTGTTTGGCACAAATTCAATAGAAAGCGATATTAAATCTGATTTAAGATCGTTCCTAGCAGACCTAGATTTGGATGACGATATCATAGATTTCTCGAAATGGGTCCTAGAGAATAATGATATAGATACTATTACAAACACTGTTGAAATAGATCATTCTGAATCTAATGTTGTAAATGATGAAAAAGATACATCATCCGAGATCTCTGTAATAGGCAATTCAAATAATTCTGAAATTTCAAGCGGTGGTAGCTCATCATCTGACTCCGAAATAGAACAGAGTAATCACAATTATTCTTATGATTTGAATGAGATGCACCATCAAAGTATTCATTGAGTACTGTTGATTTAAACTCTGGCGTAAACTTACGATTCTTACCTTTAACCAAGATCTTTTCACCATGGATCTTATACCTGTCTATCAATAAGCTAATATTTTTTAGACTGATGTGATACTTCTTAGCTAAAGCGCTTATACTCATACCTTCATCACGCAACCTAATTATTTCTCTTTTGTCATCAGTTTTAATTTCATAAAAAAGAACCCTTCTGTTTGAAATTACTTTCACCTTATCTGGTATCAGATAAGGTGAAATCATCATTGTCCAAACAATTGGGTTCAGTGTATACCCGAGGTTTTTACACACCCCCCTTTTTTTTAATATCCTGTATAATATCGGATATCTATTAATATTTTCAGACTTCATAATACAGTAATCCGCTTTATATGATGACCGATATCTGTTAATATATGCCTGTATTTACAACTAATATCGCTAATCTCAAGGGGTGGAACATGAAAAAATGGAATAAAGCTGTTTTGATCGCCATCGGTCTTTTTATGATGATATCAGGCATGACGATCAGAGCTGACGAAGAAACGATAACGATCACATCATGGTTTTTCGATGATGAAAAGTTGATAAAAGAAGATGATGTCTGGTATCTCAATATCGACGATAGCGATATACCGCAAATCGAGATATTACTGCCAAAGACGATCAAAGCCGTGTTTTCAGATGAAAATCAAAATACAGCTGACAAAGAAACAACAGACGACGAAACAAGCACGACAGACAATGTAGTCAATATCACCTGGGAAGATACAAATATCGACTATGAACTCAATTCACAAGTATTGCATGCTTCATTGCCTTCAAACTATGTACTGGCAAACAGCGAAAAAAAGATCGCAATAACCCTGACTATCGATAAAGATGATCCAGCTATCGAAGAGGAAACAGATGCGATCATCGATGGTGAAACAAAAACAGTCATAGAAGAAGAACCGATTACATACAGTATCGCTGATTTCGATGATCTCATCATCAATGAACCAAAACCATCGGGAACAGTCATCAATCTCTTTGACTATTGGTCTGCGAATCAAGAAATTGAGGAAGAGGACATAACCGTAGGAGAGGCCACATCTGGCATCAATAAAGATCATTCTCTAAAATTTGGCAACCAGCTTGGTCAGGTAAATGAAAAATGGGGCGAAGAAGCCGACGAGGATGAAATACCCAATAGCAGCGTCAACTCATGGACCAACTCTGCCCGCCCCCATAAAGGTATTATCAAAAGCACACTGGAAAACGATTACCCGACACTTATAAGCGGAAATAATGCAGACATCGGTGAGAATATCAACAAGCAGGACAAATACACGACCAAAGGCATATTAACCAAAGAAGAATCCTTAAACTATCTCTTTTCTCCTTATGTCAGTCATTCTGGTAAAGAGATATATAGCGATGCCAAAGGACTGCTGACAATCGACGATAACGGTTACTACCATTTCGACAGTATAAAAACTTTTGCCAAGTACGATGATGAAACTAATAGTTTTACTTTGTATGACACCTCAGAGAGAACAGACGATAAGAACTGTCAGTTCTTCCCTTTTAATGATATTGATGATCTGTTTAATATCGACAATGGTGAATTAAAAATAGATGACAAAATCAATCTTCAAGGAGATACCGCTATCAATCATTTCTTTGGCATGACGATGACAACCAAATTCATCCAGCCTGAAGGAGGTGTTGCCTACAACAACAAAGCAATTACCTATAACTTCTCAGGCGATGATGATGTCTGGATCTTTATCGATGATGTGCTTGTAGCCGACCTTGGCGGTGTCCACGATGCTTTAAGCGTTGAGATAAACTTTCAAACCGGTAATGTCATCGTTTACGAAGATGCCAACAAAAACAATGAATATGATGAAAGTGAAACTAATACCTATAGTGAAAATTATTTAAAAACCATATTTGAAAACGCCGGTTTTAATACGGAAAATTTTAACGGATATACATTTGGATCCAATACTTACCACACCCTGAAATTCTTTTATCTTGAAAGAGGTGGCAATGAATCCAATCTGAGTCTGCGCTTTAATCTCATACCGGTACCTGAAAGTGAGATAACAAAAGTCGACCAGGAAGGTAATCCGATAGCGGGTGTCAATTTTGCTCTGTATAGAGCTGATAAAAATTACCAATACGATGAAACCACTGATAAGATCTGGGAAGGATCATCTGATGAGAATGGTAATGTTATTATTACTGATAAAAGCACCGGAAGACCAATAACTTTTAAAGAACTTAGCCAGAAAAACAGCTCCGAATATGATTATTATGTCTTGATAGAAATAAATAGACCGAGCGGTTACAGTAGCGTCGGAACTCACCACTTAAAATACGAAAAAAGTACAGGTGTGGTCTTGTCAGATGGCCACTTTGAGACTTCATCTTACGCTCAACCGAAAGTAACAACTAGCCTATCAGGCAATACCTTATACGAATACGAAAATCCTGATAAAATACTCTACACTTTTGATAGCGATAGTAATTTACCAATTATTCACGCTCTCGTATTTAAAAAAGAAAATAATATTTGGGTCCCGGTAACGGGAAATGTTGTAGACGGATGGAAAGTGTGGGAAAACGGTGAAGCAAATATTATCGACGCCATCAAAGAAAATGGTAGTGACAATACTTTTATCCCAACTACCAACGGTATGCAGGTCACAATCGAAAATCTGCCCGGTGATGTAGCGGAATATTATTGGTACATAAAAACACAAGGAAATGAACTAGACGCGAAATACAATGTGCGTTATTACTATGAAAATAGTGAAGGAAAAATGACGCGAATAGCCGATAAAGACCTCAATCGTGTCTTCTCAACCCATGTCATCGTTTCTAATACCAAGAACTACCTGGCGGTCGAAAAGGTAGATGAGAACGGCAATGCACTTAACGGCGTGACCTTTGCGCTTTATGAAGAAGATGTTATTGAAAATGCTATCAATTTTGAAACAAATAAAGTCGACTATGATAATCTGAATGGAATAACACCCTACGATTCGGGCACAACAGCTACATTAAGTCGAGAAAAAGGTCAGAAATTGAATGGCAAAGGGCTTATCGTATTCCCTTCAGAGGGCAAGATCTTAGAAAAAGGTACATATTATCTCATCGAAACACAAACACTTGATGGATATATTCGAAACGATATCGCCACAAAGATCATTGTAAGTGATGAAGGTGTGTTTGCAGATGCCGGAGTAGAAAACGATGGGATCAAAACGAGAGTTACCGTCGGCAGCATCTTGAAGAGTATGCTCAGGTTCGTTGATGATAAAGGTATCGATACGACTTTAAGCAGTATCAAGGTCCAATTGACAGATCAAGAAAATCCTCAATGGAATAATAATGTTCCCGCTGTCCACCTTAAATACAACAACAACCGTAATAAAGATGAGTGGGGGCTTGAATTTGATGGCTATCAAAACGATATGGAAGCTCTGGTCAGCGATAGTGGTGTTAATAAGCTGATCATTCGTCAATGTACCGAACATAAAAGCGGAGAAGGTAACTATACTAAACTCAATGATAGTGATATAAGCAATCTCTATTCAACGCTTACCTATGTCATCTATACAAATGATAAGGTCGATAATACCAATGGTGACAATGAAACCACCGATCCGGAAGAGCCGGATAACGGAAATCCGGATAATGGTAATGGAACACAGGAACCGGATAATGATCGTCCGATAAATGATCATGATGAATTGACCTGCGCCGAGAAATACGGGGATGGTTATATCTGGTCTGATAAATATGATGCATGTGTCATTAAATTTATGATCGTTGATACAGCCACTAGATGACGACCAAAAACAAAATATAAGATTATAATAGCATCCACAAAAGCGGATGCTATTATTTGTTGTGCGCTTGGCGGCGCACGTTTCTTAAGGGTGCAAGTCCCAAATCCGCCCGGTAGCGGGAAGGATGCAGCCGAAGGCAAGGGTGTCCATCGTGAGGTGGAATCTGAAGGAAGCCGGATGTGGGGAACCTACTAACCCACGGGCAAACCTCTGGTCTGACGAATAGAAACCGCATAGAAGGCTGTGCATGAGGGTAAGTCTGCCGGACAAGATGAAGCCCAATAGCTACACGGAATCATGTGCAGTAAATGCGGCAGATAGATGGAGGGAAAGAAATGTGTGGTACCCAGGGAGGTCTGCTCGGAACGCCCCGAAAGGAGTAACCGTCATTGTGAAATGACGCTGAACGCGCAGAAGTCAGCAGAGGCCATAGTAGCTGGAAGTTTTTTTCGGCGAAGGGCTGAATCAATAGGAGTCCTTAGTACGACAGGGAAAGGAGGAATGAGCAGATGGGTACAGAAAACAGAGAAAGCTGCTCACAAAGAGATAGCGCGGAACGCAAAGGGTATGTGAGAGCGCACCGCTCATTCAACCGGATATGGAAGGAAAGGGACAGTGCAGAGCCGGACATCCTAGGTAAGATGCTGGACAAGGATAACCTGAACCGGGCTTACAAAAGGGTGAAGGCAAACAAGGGAGCCCCGGGAGTCGATGGAATGACCATCGAAGAGGCGGTGCCATGGCTAAAGGAACACAACCGTGAACTGACAGAGAGGATACGGAGGGGAAAATACACCCCGTCTCCAGTCAGACGGGTGGAAATCCCGAAGCCGGATGGAGGGATACGAAAGCTAGGCATCCCGACCGTCATCGACCGCATCATCCAGCAGGCAATGCTCCAGCAGCTCATGCCAATCTATGAGCCGCTGTTTTCGGATAACAGCTTTGGCTATCGTCCGGGAAGAGGGGCAAAAGACGCCATTTTCAGGATAAAAGAGTACATCGAACAGGGTTATACAAGGGCAGTCGTCCTAGACCTGTCAAAGTACTTCGATACGCTGAACCATACAATCCTGTTGAACCTGCTAAGAAAGCAGGTAAAAGACGAGAGAGTCATACAGATGGTCAAGCGGTACCTGAAAAGCGGAGTGATGGAAAACGGAGTTGTAACAGAGACAGAGGAAGGCTCCCCGCAGGGAGGGAATCTCTCGCCGCTCTTAGCAAATGTATATCTGAATGAATTCGACTGGGAGTACCACAGACGGGGCGTGCCGTGTATCCGCTATGCAGACGACATCGTACTGCTGGCGAAGAGCGAACGGGCGGCGGAACGACTGCTGGAGAGCAGTACGAAATATTTGGAAGAAACGTTAAAGCTGAAAGTGAACCGTGAAAAGAGCCGGACGGTCAGTGTGTTCGCAATCCGAAATTTTAAGTTCCTTGGCTTCTGCTTTGGGAAGAACGGAAAAGGAATCTACATCCGTGTCCATGGGAAAACATGGAAGAAAGTCAAGGATAAACTGCGCCAGCTCACTTCCCGGAGCAGGTGCGGGAGTATCATCCGAACGATGGAAAAGATAAAAGTCTATATGCGGGGATGGTTGAACTATTATGGAATAGCGGACATGAAGAAGAATGTCGAAAGCCTGAATGGATGGCTGTACCGCCGGATACGGATGTGTATCTGGAAGCAGTGGAAACTGCCGAGGACACGCAAACGGAAACTGATCGGATCAGGGCTGCCGGAGTGGGTGGCCCGTGAGGGAGCATACAGCCGGAAAGCCTATTGGAGGATGGCGGGAAGCGGAGTCGTACAAAGAGCATTAACAAAAGAAAGACTGATAAACTGGGGCTTTTATGATCTAGCCACAGCCTATCAGTCTATGCACGTCAACTATTGAAACCGCCGTGTACCGAACGGTACGCACGGTGGTGTGAGAGGACGGGAGCTAATCACTCCCTCCTACTCGATTGCACAGCTGAACTGATTCCCGATAACCTGTTCCGTTTCTTTTGGGTTTTCGCAAAGGCTTTTTCGAATGCGCTTGTCTAAATATCAGAAAAATGTTAAGATAATTGTATTGTAATTGTATTATCGG
>CALVCT010000013.1 GCA_944326055.1 uncultured Erysipelotrichaceae bacterium | reverse complement strand
TCTTGGCATCATCACCTGAAATGATCTTGAGTTCTGTATTTTGATCATAGAAATAAGCGATAGTCTTAGCTGCTTCACTTCTGATACCATCGCGCATGATGATATAGCCGATGACTCTATCGTCTTTCGCGATCGCTAGTGTACGATAGCCCTCTTTTGTATATCTTTCGATCTCTTCTTTTGTAGCCTTATCGATCTTTGCACCGATAAAGGAATAAGCGCCAATGAGATAGCGATGACCATCGACATCAGCACCCGAGTATTTACTTTTGGAAGAGAAGGGATACTTCTTCTCTAAAACATAATCATGACTTTCTTTAAGATAAGCACGTAGGGCCTTAGCTGTTGGATTCTCGTCATTAAGACCATAGACGATGCTGGACAGAAGATCGAGGTCGAACTCTTCTTTGAGCTTGATATCTTCAACGATGATCTCACCTGTCGTGATCGTGCCAGTCTTGTCAAAGCAGATGACATCAGTACGCGCTAGCGTCTCTAAGGAATAGAGTGATTGTGCCAATGTATTTTTATAAGAGAGCTTCAGTGCTCCGACACTTAAAGCGACAGATGTAAGTAATATCAAGCCCTCAGGGATCATGCCTATCATACTGGCAGCTGTCTGAATGATCGCTTCATCAAAACTCACATCAGAAAGGAAGTATTGTTTAAGGAACAGGAGAGCACCTAAAGGGACGATGATGATCGTGATCGAGCGAACGATGAAGTTTAGCGCATCATAGAGACGCGATGGTTGACGTTTCTCTCTTTTCGCTTTCGCTAGGATATGATCGATGTAGTTATCTTCGCCGACTTTAGTCACTCTACAAAGACAAGAGCCTTGAGTGATGAAACTTCCAGCATATAACGTATCACCAATATCTTTGATGATCTCGTTTGATTCACCTGTGAGCAGTGATTCATTGGTTGCTGCTTCACCCGTCAATAAGATACAATCAGCTAAGACTTGATCACCAAGCTTCAAGGCTAAAAGATCATCTAAGACGATCTCATCACCATCGATAGTCACTTCCTTATCATCGCGTATGACTTTTGCGTGTGGTTCATTCAATAGTTTCAAACGATCGAGCTTGATCTTGGCTCTGACTTCTTGAAAGATCCCGATCGCTGTATTGAAGACCACCACCCCCATAAACAACATATTCTGAAACTCGCCAGTGATAGCGATGAGGATGGCGAGGGCGAGATTGATGATATTGAAGAGCGTGAAGATGTTCGATGAGATGATCTCTGATATCGACTTAGACGTGCGATCTTTCGTCTTGTTTATCTTGCCTTGAGCTACACGCTCTGAAACTTCTTTTTGTGTCAGACCTTTCAACATATGAAGATTATATCATATGACATCTGTACCTAAGATAGTATATAGTTAGATAAAGTGAGGTGGTTATATGTTAGCTATTGGTAGTAAAGCTCCAGATTTTTCTTTATTAGATAAAGATAGTAAAGAAGTAAGACTCAGTGACTTTAAAGGTCATAAAGTCATCTTGTATTTCTATCCGAAAGATAATACTAGTGGTTGTACAAGACAGGCTTGTATGTATCGCGATCTCTATCAAAGCTTCAAAGATAAAGATGCGATCGTCATCGGTATCAGTAAAGATAGTATCAAGTCTCATCAAAATTTCGCTAGTAAGTATGAGCTACCATTCATCTTGTTATCTGACCCAGAGCACAAAGTCTTAGAGCTCTATGATGTCTATAAAGAAAAGAAGCTCTATGGCAAAGTCTCACTAGGAACAGTCAGATCGACCTATGTCATCGATGAAGATGGTAAGATCATCTATGCCAAAGAGAAAGTTAAACCTGATCTTGACGCCAAAGAAGTGTTAGAGTCTATCTAATATGGCTTATTATGAAAAAGTATTCACTGATGTAGATGAGAGGGATCTGATCAAAGATCTGGATAAGATCTTTATGGATGAAGGTTATAAAGCTCGCGATAAGAAAGAAGCCGACTTTGATGATCATCGACTCTATATCAGGACTTTTGAGAAAGAGTCGTCTATCCTTAAATATATGATCGGCGCTACTTTGATCTTACACATCAGTGATGAGATACATCTCTATCTTTTGATGACAGGTGGTGATATGCCACATCATACAAGATTCGATAAGAACATCATCTTTAGAGAGATCGAGACTTTAGAGGGTAGGATAGAAACTATAGCACATTGACTATGTTTTAGATTATCTATAAAATACGCTTATGGATCTAAAAGGAGGTCGATTTTAGTTGGATTCTATTCCCATACAGCTATTAGTACAAGTAGTGTTGATAGCGGTGAATGCTTTCTTTGCGGCAAGTGAGATCGCCGTCATCTCTTTGAGTCCTGCACTATTAGCGCAGAAGATCGAAGATGGCGATAAGAAAGCGAAACGTCTTCTCGACATGAATAAGGAACCTAGTGGTTTTTTATCCACTATCCAAGTGGGTATCACCTTCGCTGGTTTCTTAGGCAGCGCGTTTGCGGCTGACAGCTTCAGTGAATATCTAGTCTCTTGGATATATGAAGATCTAGGATTTACTTCGATATCACTAGCTGCTTTAGATACGATATCAGTAATATTCATCACGATGATCTTATCTTTCTTTACCTTGATCTTTGGTGAGCTCGTGCCAAAAAGAGTAGCTATGCGCTTCCCTTATCCAACAGCTAAGTTCACAAGTGGTGTCGTCTCAGGACTAGAGAAGATCATGCGTCCTATCGTTTGGCTATTATCAGCCAGTACTAATGGTATCTTACGTCTATTACGTATCGATCCTGATAAAGAAGATGATGAAGTATCAGAGGAAGAGATCCGTTCGACTGTTGCTTTAGCGGGTCAAAAAGGCGTCATCGATGCGGATGAGAATGAATGGATACAGAATGTCTTCAAGTTCGATGATATCACGATCAAAGAGATCATGACACACAGGACTGATGTCATCGCGATCAAAGAAGATGATGACTATAAGACGATCCAAGGTATCATCAGAAAACATGGCTTATCAAGACTCCCAGTCTATAATAAGGCTGAAGATGATGTCGTCGGTGTCGTCTATGCAAGAGATCTCTTCTTGTGTGATAAAGAAGATTTTGATCTCAAACGCATCATGCGTAAACCATATTTCGTACCTGAAAGTCTCAGCGCTGATTATCTATTTGATGAGATGCGTAAGAAGAAGATCCACTTTGCGATCGTCGTTGATGAGTATGGTGGCATAGATGGTATCGTCACGATGGAAGACTTGGTCGAGGCTATCGTTGGTGATATCTATGATGAATATGATGAGAGCGAAGAGAAGGAATACCAAAAGATCGATGATCATACTTGGAAAGTCAAAGGTTCGATGTCGCTTGAAGATGTCTATGAACTGACAAAGATCAAAGCCTTTAAAGTCGAGACTGAAGAGTATGATACGATAGGTGGTTATGTCTTAGCTAGACTCACCGAAGTTCCAGAAGATGATACGACTGTCGAAGTCGAAGAAGGTGATCTTAAATTCAAGGTCGTCAAGATCAAGAAACACAAACTTGAAGAGATCATTATCCGAAGTTACGAGAATAAGTAAAGTTTCCATATTCGGTACACACGATATAAATCAAGTAAAAGGTATAGATCACGATGGATATCGTGATCTATATTTTATAGTAGTATGAGTATTATTTATAGATCACTGGGGAACGATCTTATCCAAAAAGGAAATCGATCTGTTAGCTGATGGTCATCGGCTTATTGATGAAGAAAAAGATGTTGAATATCTTGACGGATCAAAATCTCTCATTCAGTATACGCGCCAATAATTCAAAAACAATTTGGTGAATGATCATAGATAGAAAAGAAACAAGATAAATGGTAATAAATATCTAGAATTAGCGACGTATACGTCCTTAATTCTCGATAAAAGAGGTGTTTTATATGATCAAGCGTGATTTCTATCTTGATCAAATCATTCAAAGTATGCGGGATGGACAGATCAAAGTCATTACCGGACTTAAAAGATCTGGCAAGTCGGTGCTTTTATTTGAACTTTTTAAAGACTATTTGTCTATTCTGTAATTTGATATAATTCTATAGAACAAAAAGTTGCA
>CALVCT010000012.1 GCA_944326055.1 uncultured Erysipelotrichaceae bacterium | reverse complement strand
ATGAATATCTTCTAGCTAATGGCTTAGATCCTATCGATTGGTCACTTTAATGCCTGTCGATATATTTTTTCTTGAGATAGTCCAGAACTTCTCTATGATCATGCATGATGCCGCCATTTTTATCAAGCTCTTCTTCTGCCTTTGAGATGACGACATCTTTATAGATATATGTCTTGGTGTCTCTAACACCTGATCCTTCGTTGTCCATATCCTCGAAAGTTATTATACTCTTTTTTGATAGTGCTTACAGATAAATCGACGATATAACAGTAATTGGTACTATTACTTAGATTTGTCATTTCCTTTTATCAGGGATCCTTTCTCTTTCAGCTTGACGATCTCATTGAAGTAATTCTTTAAAGTAAAACCTCTTTCACTATTTTCAGATGATTTGATGACTAAATGATACAAATAAAATATCCTTTTTCAAGGATATTAGATCTGACTTTTAAGATAGGCAAAGATAAAATCATTGATATCACCGTCCATGACTTTGTCGACATTGCCTTCTTCATAGTTAGTACGATGATCTTTGACCAGTGTATAAGGACAAAAGATATACGATCTGATCTGGGATCCCCACTCGATAGACTTCTGTTCACCTTTGAGTGCTTTCATCTGATTCTCTTTTTCAATGATCGCTCTTTGGTATAACTTGCTCTTCAACATCGTCATACATCTTTCACGATTGAGGATCTGAGAACGTTCTGTTTGTGAGAAGACGACGATACCTGTAGGAATGTGTTTGATGCGCACAGCACTGTCAGTCTTGTTGATGTGCTGGCCACCTGCACCAGATGAGCGCATCGTATCGACTTCTAGATCTTTATCATCGATATTGATCTCGATCTCGTTGTTGAACTCTGGCGTGATCTCTACAGAGGCAAAGGAAGTATGTCTTCTGCCAGAGGCATCAAAAGGTGAGATACGCACAAGACGATGGACACCTGTCTCGCCTTTGAGATAACCATAAGCGAGATCGCCTTTGATGAGCACGCTACATGACTTCATGCCAGCTTCATCACCATCTTGATAATCAAGAACCTCAAAACTATAACCACTCTTTTGTGCATAGCGCTGATACATCCTAAAAAGCATCTGTGCCCAGTCCTGACTCTCAGTACCACCAGCGCCAGGATGGATCTCTAGGATGGCATTTGAATGATCGTAATCGTTAGATAGTAAGACTTTGATCTCGTAGTCTTCGAAATTCTTAAGGACATCGCCATACTCTTCATTGAGTAGAGCAAAGAGGTCTTCATCATAAGCTTTATTGAGATCGTCACACATCGCTAAGAGATCTTCGATCGCTGCTTCATTTTTAAAATAAGTATCATAAAGCTCTTTTTTGGTGTTATTTTCGCGTATCAGTCTTTGTGCACTTTGTGGATCATCCCAAAAATGCTCATCAGCTTGTCTTTCTTCAAAAGCTGCTATCTCCTCTTTGAGCTTAGCAAGATCTAAAGAATCACCAAGAGCTTTGAGCTTCTTTTTATTGGTCTCGAGCGTTTGTTTTAGTTCGTATAGTTCCAAATCAAGCCTCATTTCTTTCTTTGATGACGATACGGACATTGAGACAGAACCTGACTGTCTCTTCAGATATCGTATTCATCATCTCTTCAAATAATTGGAAACCTTCTTCGACATAAGCTTGTAGAGGGTTGTTTTGAGCATAAGAGCGTAGACTGATGCCTTCTCTGAGTTTTGACATGATGTCGATCTGGTTGATCCAAGCACGGTCCATGACTCTTAGAGCCATTGTCTTTTCAGCTGGTAAGACCTGCTCCTTGACAGGTGCGATCTTGCCTTCATAGAAGTTCCAAGCCTCTTTATCTAAGATATCAGCTACTTCTTGGACGCTTTTACCATCTAGAGCTTCTGGTGTCAATTCTGTCACAAGTCCCATCGCTTTGATCGCTTGAAGCAATGATACTGTATCGATCTCTTCTTTGTTGTGGTTTGTCGATGAGTGGCTCATGACTAAGTTATAGATGACACGTTTGAACATCTCTTCGATGACACTGTGGACGTCATCGTTTTCAAGTAGATAGTTCCTCTGCCCATACATCGTCTCTCTTTGTTGGCGCATGACATCATCATAATCAAGAAGGGTCTTACGGATATCAAAGTTGATACCTTCGACTCTCTTTTGTGCTTGAGTGATAGAGCGAGTGATCATCTTGTTTTCGATAGGTGTATCACTGCCGACCATTTCCATCATACCTTGCATACGCTCTGAACCAAACCTGACCATAAGATCGTCTTCAAGTGAGACATAGAACCTTGAGAAACCTGGGTCACCTTGACGACCAGAACGTCCGCGCAACTGATTATCGATACGTCTTGACTCATGTCTTTCAGAGCCAAGGACAGCTAGACCACCAAGAGCTCTCGTCTCATCAGATAGCTTGATATCTGTACCACGACCAGCCATGTTCGTGGCGATCGTGACTGCTCTATATTGACCTGCTTTAGCAATTATTTCAGCTTCACGCGCATGGTTCTTGGCATTCAAGACCTCATGACGGATACGTTTTTGCTTGAGCATCTTTGATAGTAACTCTGAAGTCTCGACAGAGATCGTACCGACAAGGACTGGTTGTCCCTTCTCATGTAGCTCCATGACTTCATTGACTAAGGCATCATATTTAGCACGCTTAGTAGCGAAGATGAGATCTGGATAATCGATACGCGCAACTGGTCTGTTCGTCGGGATCTCTACGACACGCATATTGTAGATCGATAAGAACTCTTCTTCCTCTGTCTTAGCAGTACCAGTCATACCCGCAAGCTTGTTGTAGAGTCTAAAGAAGTTCTGATATGTGATATTAGCTAAAGTCGTCGATTCTTGTTTGATATTGAGACCTTCTTTAGCTTGTAAGGCCTGATGCAGACCATCTGAATATTCACGTCCTGGCATCTTACGTCCTGTATTTGGATCGACGATGACCACTTCACCCTCTTCAACGACGTACTCGACATCTTTCTTCATGATGTAGTTAGCCTTGAGAGCTTGACTGATGTGGTGGACAAGACCTGTATTCTCTACAGCATATAAGTTCTCGACACCAAAAGCTTTCTCACCTTTGGCGATACCTGCCTCTGTTAGATGTACGGATCTATCCTTGACATCGATCTGATAATCTTCCTCATTTTTAAGCCTCTTGACGAAGCGATCAGCGTTTTGATAAAGATTAGCTGTCTTTCTTTCACCACCTGAGATGATAAGTGGTGTCCTTGATTCATCGATCAAGATCGAGTCGACTTCATCGACGAATGCGACATTGAGTGGACGAAGGACACGATCTTCAACACGGGTGACCATGTTGTCGCGCAAGTAATCGAAACCGACTTCTGAGTTGGTCGTATATGTTATATCACAATTATAGGCTGCTCTCTTTTGAGCAGGTGTAAGTTGTCTTAGGTTGAGACCGACAGTAAGTCCTAAGAAACGGTGGATCTGTCCCATCCACTCCGCATCACGACTAGCCAGATATTCATTGACAGTGACGACATGTACGCCCTTGCCTTCTAAGGCATTGAGGTAGACAGCCATGACACTAGTCAAAGTCTTACCTTCACCGGTCTTCATCTCAGCGATATCACCGCGATGTAATACTAAAGCACCTTCTAATTGACAGAAATATGGATACTCACCAATGACACGGCGCGCCGCTTCTCTTGCGACAGCGAAAGCTTCCGGCATGATGTCATCTAAAGTCTCGCCACTTTTTAGCCTCTCTTTGAACTCGCTAGTCTTAGCGCGTAATGCTTCATCAGAGAGAGCTTCCATCTGTTTTGAATATGTCTCAACAGGTTTGACGCTCTTTTCGATGTCTTGTAATATCTTCTTATCTGAATTGAACAGGTTTGAGAATAATCCCATCTTTACCTCCTTGATAGATGCATCATAACGCATCCTTTTTGATCATCTTTATCTCTTGGGCTCTTAAGCCTTTGTCTGTCTTTAAAAGTTTGAATTCAACTATCTTACCATGACGGATAGAACGGTAGCCATCCATCTCTAAGTCAGACCAATGAAAAAAGACATCTCTTCCTTCACAGTCAATGAACCCATAACCCCTATGGAAACTAAAACTCTTGACTTTTCCTATCATACTTTTCTCCCATGCAGGATTATAACACAACTTTCACGTGCTTTTTTAGGGAATGGGCGCTATTGTGGCTCAACGAAAGAACTTTCACATCTCTATCACAAAGTACACGATAAGCACCAAGTAGTGATGAACCGCTTGTGAGTACATCATCTACCAATAAGATCTTATGCGGTAAGACGACTCCATCCTTGACTTTTATGTTTCCTAACATCTCTTTTCTTTGCGACTCGCTCTTATGTGTTTGTGAGATGTCTTCGATCTTCTCTAAAGCGTCAAGCTTTTTAAGTGCTATATGATCGACCATCGATCGCATGTGATCGAAGCCTCTTTCTTTGAGCTTGGTCTTTGAACTTGGAACAGTGATGATCACTCTATCATAATAACGAAATAAGATGTCATATTTAAAAGGATAAAAGAAGACATCTTTGAGTGCTTCATCGTAGCACTCTTTATATTGGATGAGCAGATCACGCAGATTCTCTTCATAGAGATAGTAGCTTCTGACTTCCATCTCTTTTACCTTTATGATGACCGGATCTAAGATGAGCTTTTCACGACATCTTTTACACAACGGGTCTCTTGTCATATAGCTATGAAAGAGATCTGAACCGCTAAAATAGTCTTCATCACAATAGATACACTTCATTGGCCTTCCTCATCTCAGCTATCGCTTGTCTGATCGCTTCATCTTTACTTGTCGTTAGGATATAAGAGTTACCATAAGGATCTTTGAATGATCTTCCAACTCTACCACACATCTGCACGATACTCGCTTTATCGAAGATCCCATCATAGAACTTGATGATGATCACATCGACCCCTTCGATCGTGATCCCTCTTTCTAAGACAGAAGTCGCTACGATGAAGCGAAACTTCTTTTCTTTGAACGCTTTGATGTTCGCACTTCTTTCCTCAAGACTACTATAGACATAAGTGACTGAAAACACTCTTTTTAGTATCCTATACAAAAACTTGCAGATCCTTATCGACTCAGTAAAGATGATTGTCTGCCTATCCGTCTTTTTTAAGATCTTGAGAAGCTCCAGATATAAGATAGCCTTGGGCCTGATCTTTACTTTCGGGACGATGAGCGGTCTCCCATGAGGACGCCTTTGTAGTGAAAGTGTCTTAAGCGGACGTTTTCGCATGATCTTTTGTATATGATCATCGATCGTCGCTGTCGAATAAACGATACGACCATCATTTGTCAGGGAAGTCAAAGCGATATTGTTCAAAGTGTCGTTGCCTTTAAAAGGAAAGGCGTCGACTTCATCTAGGATCAAAAGATCGAAAGTGTGATGATAGCGATATAGTTGATGTGTCGTACAGACGATAAGATCAGCATATAGCTCATCCGTATAGCCGCCACAGACCCTTGTCACAGTGTTGTTTATAAAAGTGGATCTAAAGCGTTCATAGAGCTCTAAGACTACTTCACGTCTCGCTATCGCATAACAGACTCTCTTACCTTTTTTAAGATATGTAGCGATGATAGGCATCGAGATCTCTGTCTTACCTGCACCAGTACAACACAAGAGTAATATATCTGATGAAACGATCGTTTCTATCGCTTCTTTTGCGATCTTTTTTTGATATGGAGTAAGTTCGTATTTAAGCTCTATCTTCACTTCGACATCAGATATCGCATAGTCTTGAACTTCGATCTCCTCTTTGATCAGGACCCTTTTAAAAGAGATACATTTTCGACAATACCAGCCTTTTGACCCCTTATAAAAATAGCGTCGATCTTCATTGAGACATCTTGGACACTTCATATATAGATATAAGGGAAGATCTTGTAACTTCCCTTATATGAAATCTTCTTGATATGTGTATTTATCGTTTTTTGTCGTACATTCGACGAGTTTGATCTTGCTGTCAGTATATAGTTCAAGTACTTGAGCGTCATCTGTAAAACAAGCTCCATCAGCCATCGCTTTACTGTAAGCATCTTTGATAAGCTCGCTTTTAAAAGCTTGTGGTGTCTTAGCTAGATAGATGTGATCCCTGTCTAGAGTCTTTTGGATATGACCATCGACTTCCACTTTGATCGTGTCTTTAGCTCTTGAAGCCAAGATACACGCATCTTCCATCTTTAGGCAACTCTTGAGATTTATGAGATCTTGTATCGTTATATCAGGTCTTGCGCCATCATGGATCATGACATGATCACTATCGACATATCTCAGAGCTTCATACACACTTTTATAACGTTCATCACCACCATCACAAAAGAAGATCTTAGGATGAACTATGATCTTTGATCTGCTCTCTTTTTCAAGTGTGACGATGATCTTATCACAATCTTCATCTTCGATAAAAGGCAAAAGGGCATGCTCAAGGATCGTCTTTTTATCACTTAAAGGAAAAAGGACTTTATTATAGCCAAGGCCAGATCTTTGACCTTTGCCATATGCTAAGACTATCGCATCATATCTCATCTATGCAGTACCTCCATCGATATATCATCGTAACTCTAAATGTCGATCACAGTTCGATGATGTCTTTATTTATGAAAACCGGGCTTGAAACGCTGCGTTCCTTGCCCGGTGATCGTTATTCTTCGTTTTCAACGTATTTGATGACTAGGTGTCTATTCTTATCTTCGCCTTCTGATTCTGTCTTGATATTGTGCATACCTTTGAGGTGCTCGTGGATGACTTTACGTTCATCAGCACTCATCGGATCTAAGGCGACATCGATGTGAGATCTTTGGACTTTCTTCGCTTCGAACATTGCAGCTTTCTTGATACGGCGATACTTGTCTTCGCGATAATGCCCGACATCTAGTTGAACATCGATACGCTCTTTGAAAGTATTGTTTAAAGCAGCGCGTAAGACCATGCTCAAAGCTCTGAGGTTTTGTCCGCCCTTACCGATGAGGATAGCGTTGTTTTCACCCTCTAAGATGACTTTGTAGTCGTCGTCACCTGTGATGATCTCGATCGAGACACCTTGATTGAGTTCACTGAAATACACGCCGAGGTAATCGAAAATGAAGTCTTTGACATCTTGTTTAGTATAAGCCTCGATAGTTACAGAATTACCGATACCAAACAGATGTTTCGATTCTTCTAAGACATTATACTTGATCTCACTTGGATCGCAATCTTTCTCTGCCGCGATCTTACTTAAGACTTCTTCAAGAGTCTTACCAGTATATCTATTCATTATAAGGCCTCCTTAGCTTTTTGACGGTTAGTGAATCGTTGGACGAGCAATGTCTTGACGATATTGATGAGTGAAGAGATCATCCAATACAAACTCATGGCTGTTGGCCAAGTTATCGCTACAAGCGATATGACGGCGACCATGATATACATCGATGACATCATCGGGTTCTTTGTCTCGCGATATGGGCGATGATGTAGTTCTGCTTCTTTTTTTGCACGTCGCTTCGATAAGTATTGTGGTAATAACATACTTGCAGCTTGGGCAATGACCATAAGGACAAAAAGCACAAGATACATCATATTTCCATCCATGATACCATTGATCGGTGATACCTCAAGTGAGATGCCTAAGAAGCGACCATAAGCTACGGCATACGCTCTTTGTACAGCGTGATACATCGCAATAAGGATAGGGAACTGGATGAAAGTAACGACTAGGGAACCAAATGGATTGACTTGATTCTTCTTATATAAGTTTTGGATCTCTGTCGACATGCGCAGTTGTGAATGTTGGTCTGTCTTGCCTTCATACTTCCTTTGGATCCTTTCGACCTCTGGTTGGATCATCTGCATCTTCTGCATCGCGACG
The DNA here is from genome assembly GCA_944326055.1 of uncultured Erysipelotrichaceae bacterium. Classification (GTDB taxonomy): domain Bacteria; phylum Bacillota_I; class Bacilli_A; order Erysipelotrichales; family Erysipelotrichaceae; genus JAHHTG01. The sequence goes on along the minus strand of CALVCT010000012.1, from coordinate 16,828 downwards.
TTCTGTTTGAAGGTAAACAGTAATAATATAGCGTTGATCGTGATCGCAACGACTAAGATAGCGACACCGACATCGCTGAAAGGTGTAAGCCAGTTGATAAATTGTGATAGTGGATAGACGAAGATCGCTGAGAAGAAGCCTTCTGCTTCCCAGATCTCCGAAAATGAAGTTATGATCTGGTTTGGGACCTCTGGATGATCACTTAGACCGATAAGGATGTTCTGGTTGTTCGCATCCCTTGGTATAGAACAGCCTGTCATCGTAAATAATAAGAGAACGACAGCTATCAATAATAGAACTTTCTTTTTATTCATCTTTTACTTCCTTTATACAAATACTAGTTAATTCTACAAGCTTTTATAGTCTTTTCCAAGTCTTTTTTATTCTCTTCAAAACTCTTGTCTATAAAGCCTTTACGAATGATGATGATGTAATCTAGAGCTGATCCATCAAGATCGACTACTTGTCTGACCATCTCTCTTAGACGGCGCTTAAAGAGATTGCGGTGCACGGCATCGCCAAGTTTCTTAGAGACGCTGATGCCTACACGGCCATGCTCTTCTTTCTTTAGATCATAATAGATGATAAAAGATGAAGAAGCTTTTGATCTCTTCTTAGCGATGATCGCTGAAAACTCTTCATTCTTTCTTATGCGATATGCTTTCTTCATAGACAATAAAAAAGTCACCTGAGTGACTTATTAAGCTGATAGTACCTTTCTGCCTTTTTGGCGTCTTCTAGCTAATACTTTGCGGCCACCGACAGTCTTCATACGAGCTCTAAAACCACAAGTCTTGGCGTGTTTACGCTTACTAGGTTGATATGTCCTTTTCATTTGATACGCTCCTTTCGTTAAATAAATGCTTTATAATGATAATGATTTGGTTGCCATTTGTCAAACGCTGTCGTAACATAATCCATATGCAAAAATTACTTAAGCTATTCACGACGACTTTTTATATCAGTATGTTCACTTTCGGTGGCGGCTTTGTCATCGTCACTTTCATGAAAAAGAAGTTCGTGGATGAACTTGGTTGGATAAATGAAGAAGAGATGCTCGATTATGCTGCAATAGCTCAATCATCACCTGGTGCGATAGCTGTCAATACAGCCATCCTTGTCGGTTTTAAGATCAAAGGTATCATAGGCATGCTGGTGGCAGTATTAGGAACGATCTTGCCACCAATGATCATCATTGCAGCTATTTCTTTCATCTATGACATCTTCATCACCAACGAGATCGTCAAAGTAGTCCTAGAGGGCATGCAGATCGGTGTAGCTGCCGTGATCCTTTCAGTATCTTTAGATCTTGGAACCAATGTCATCAAAGAAAAAAGCTTGCTTTTTATTCTTATCATCATAGCTGCTTTTGTTGCCGATATGTTCTTTAATGTCAATGTCGTCTTCATCATCCTAGCTTGTGCTGTTATAGGCATCTTACGCTTGGTCTATCAAAGATCTAAACAGGGGGCACTATGATCTATCTTGAACTATTATTCAGCTTTATCCAGATCGGATTATTCTCGATCGGTGGTGGTTATGCAGCCATTCCTTTGATCCAAGCACAAGCAGTCGAGATCCATTCTTGGCTGACGATTAGTGAATTCACTGACCTTGTGACGATCGCTGAGATGACTCCAGGACCTATCGCTATCAATTCAGCGACTTTCGTCGGCATCAGAGTCGGTGGCATGCTAGGAGCTATCATCGCCACGATGGGCGTTATCTTGCCTTCGATCTTCATCGTGACTTTACTTGCATATATCTATAAGAAATATCGTAGCGCAAAAGCTCTTGATTCGATCTTATCATGTCTTAGACCAGCCGTTGTCGCTCTTATCGCATCTGCTGGTATCAGTATGCTCATAACAGCTATCAGCACTGGTGAAATGATGATGTATGGTATCAGTATCGTCTCTCTTATCATCTTCATCTTTGCGATGTTCGTGTTGCGTAAACTCAAGCTCAATCCTATCATGGTCATGCTCATGTGTGGTGTGATCAACCTAGGAGTCTGGCTTATAAGTTAAGGTATATATGGATGATCCTCAAAGACGTGATATCGTCTCAAAAGGTATAGCTTACAAGAGAATCTATAGCTGATGACTTATATAAAGAGGGTAAAGAGCTGACTTTCAAGGAGAAGTTTCTCTATTCACACAAAAAGTCAAAGACAGCCTTCCCGCTATCGCGATACTGATCATTGCACTGGCTGCCATAGCGCTCTTATTTATCTTGGTCTTTTAAATATTCGTAGGCTAGACGCGGATCACCGTCTAAAAGATAGATGATACCTCGATACATAAAACCATTACTTTCAAGCACATGGCGCATGATCACGTTATCTTTATGCGTATCGATCCTTAGATGATCGATCTTTTCTTTCGCAAATGACAAAGCCTTCTTGAAGATATCATGACCACCTCTTTTAGCTATGCGATGTATCGTGATATAAGGACTATTAGATAGCCAAGAGCCTTCGATATAGGCATATGTCGGATCTTCACCTGTCTGCAAGACAAAACAAGCTTCGATCTCATCTTCTTCTATCACATACAATTGACCCTTGATGATATCCTGTTCGATCAGTTCTTTTTGAGGATAACCATCGCTCCATTGTGTCATATTGCCACTTTTACGCATGATCATCTTTGCGCTCTCAAAGATGTCCATGAGCTCTTTAAGATCTTCTATCTTTGCTTTTCTGATCATCTTAGATGCTCCAAAAGCTCACTCAAGTCATCGATGAAGAAGTCAGCTCTACTTTGATCGAAACCAAAGGTATGATCTCTTTTCGCAACGACTTTGATCTTTGCGCGCTTAGCAGCTTCGATGCCAAGTGGTGAATCCTCGACGATAAGACACTCATCGGGGTCAACATGCAACGTCTTTTGACAATATAGATAGATATCGGGTTCTGGTTTAGGTCTTTCAAAGTCATCACAGGTCGTAGTGACATCAAAATACATATCGATCTTATTTCCCACCAACATCCTTCGTACATAATCGATACTGCTACTTGATGCGACTGCTATCTTTATCCCAAATCGCTTGATGGCTTCTAGCGTCTCTTTCGCGTCTTTGAAAGCTAAAGTCGATATATCATAGTCATCGATACGTCTCTTGCGATAGTTTACGATCTCTTCTTCAAACTCCTTAGCGCTCTTTCCTATATCGATACCTTCGATCACTTTTGAAAAAGGATCCCACATCTTATGAGAACCGATGAGTAGATAGAACCTCTCTAGAGGTATAGGATAGCCCGTCTCTTGGATAAAATCTTCATAGATCTTCTGACTCAGATGCTCAGAGTCGATAAGAACGCCATCCAGATCGAATAGAACTGCTTTTATCATGTGTATCATCTTATCATAAAAGATACAGTGCGACGACTCTATCTTTGATTGGAGAGCTATTACATTTAAACCCCGTCTTTAGAACTTAACACCATGAATCTTTAGAACCTGTATAATGTTTATTATTTAAACTTCTCCTTTAAAATAAGGAGATTTTTTGATTTTTGGGATAATTGACAAAATAGTTTTATGATATAATATAAATGGTGTTAGTGGTGTTAGTATAGGAGGATGAATATGGCATACTTTCTCAAACAGACTCCAAATGGAAACAGGATATATCTGTCTATTGTCGATTCGCATTATTCAGGAACTAAAAAAGGTACTGCTCATAGTATATATAAGTCACTTCGCTCTGTTGAGTATTGGAAGGAAAATGGTATAGATGATCCTATAGCCCACTTTCAAAAAGAAGTGGATAGACTCAATGAAGAAAGAGAGAAAGATAAGATAAAAGAGATCGAAGAATTATCACCAGAGCGTTATCTTGGCTATTTTGTAGCCAAAGCCATCTTGGATAAGCTGAAGATAGGAAAATATGTGAATTACTTTGATCTGGCTACCGGTTTTGATTTCAAGCTATACGATATCTTGTCTTCTCTCATATACGCAAGACTAGTAAAACCCTGCAGTAAATATAAGACCTATTATGAAGTTCTCCCCTATTTATTTGAAAACTATGATTTCTCTTATGATCAACTTTTAGCCGGTCTGGCTTATATCGGTAATGACTATGAGAAATTTGTTGAATTGTTTACTATGCAATATAACAGTATCTATGGCATAAAAAGCGATACGACCTATTTTGACTGTACTAACTTCTACTTTGAGATCGACAAGGAAGATGACTTGAGAAGAAAAGGTCCTTCCAAAGAGAATAAAAAAGATCCCATTATCGGTCTTGGCTTATTACTTGACGCCAATGTCATACCGATCGGAATGAAGATCTATCCCGGCAATGAAAGTGAGAAGCCTGTCATAAATAAAGTGATCGACGATCTGAAAAGTAAGAATAATATAAGTGGAAAGACGATAAGAGTTGCGGATAAAGGTCTTAACAGCGCCAAGAATGTCTATGAAGCCAAACTCAGACATGATGGCTATATCTTTTCTAAATCTGTCAAGAATCTCCCTGAGAAAGAAAAGGTCTGGGTCTTACTTGATAATGATTATCATGACATCAAAGATAAAGAAGGCAAATTATTATATCGCTATAAGGAGTGTATAGACGAGTTCCCCTATGAATTCATAGATGACAATAATAAGAAAGTATCGTTTCACATAAAAGAGAAAAGGGTCATCACTTATAATCCCTCTTTAGCCAAAAAGAAATTATATGAAATTGATAAGATGATTGATAAAGCTGCTAACCTTGTCTTATCCAAAGCCAAAAGAGAAGAGTATGGTGAATCAAGCCGATATGTAAATTTCAAAGGCAGAGACGGTGAAAAAGCCATAGCCTCCCTAAATCAAAAAAAGATCGAAGATGATAAAAGATTAGCTGGCTATAATCTCATCGTATCTTCTGAATTAAAGATGAGTGCAAGTGAATTATATGGTGTCTATCATAACTTATGGCATATTGAAGAGTCATTCAAGATAATGAAGTCAGATCTCGATGCAAGACCGGTCTATTTAAAGACCGAGGAGACAATCAAAGGACATTTTACCATCTGCTACCTTGCCACACTTATAGAAAGGATCTTTGAGTTCATCATCCTAAAAGATAAATATTCTCATACGGCCATCTTTGATCTATTCCATAAATTAAAGGTTATCAAGATAAATGACAGGTATATCAATATTACTGCTTCCACCGATCTTTTAAGATACCTAAAAGAAAACACTAAATTACCCATCACCAATTACATACTTACGGAATCACAGATAAATAAAACACTGAACTGGAAGATCTAGTTCAGTGTGTATTCTTATAAACTAACACCATTTTTGAGAGTTAAGTTCTAAAGACAGGTATCATAAAAGATACAGTGCGACGACTGTATCTTTGATTGGAGAGCTATTACATTTAAACGATAAGTGAGAACGTTCTTTAAGTGTCTATATTATGACTAGAAATTATGTGATGATTATGTGATAGTTCTGAACTCTACGTGAAAGATGTGCTAATCTTCACTTTTATAATCTTTTAACAGTTCTTTGAATGGCGTATTCTTGAACTCTTCAGTTTTCTCAGCCTTTTTATTACGCATCTTAGCGATCTCATCAAAGATCCTTCTTGAAGACATGCGATAGGCACCAAAAGAGAAGATCGCAACTTGGATGAGACGATCTGAAGTGACGACAGTGATCGAATATTTATCTTTGAGCTCTCTGACCGTCCTTTGGATATATTCATCTGCTGTCTCATCTTTCTTAGTATAGATGACTTTGAAGTTATCGCCACGATCAGAAGCGTTATCGACATTATAGGCATCAAAGACGACCCACATCTTGACGCCCTTCATTCCTTGATAATAACTCAGCTCATCTAATAATCTATCTTTATCTGATTCAAGATCTGGATCTTCTTTTAAGGCAAATAATGCATTATAACCATCGACGATGAATAGTCTTGGCTTCTTTACTTCTTTTGACTTATATTCTTCATCTTTCTTCTTAACTTTTGGCTTATAGTCCTCTTTCTTTTGAGGATTAGCTCTTTCAAAGACTCGCTTCAATTCAGCATCATCGATCTTTAGACGATTGTAAGAGAAGGAGGTCTCTGAACTCTTGTCGCTTAGTGGTTTGATATGTGCAAGATCATAAGTATCTTCAAGTGCTACATGATAGCCTGCACCATTTTTAAAAAAGATCGAGCCACTAGGATTATAGGGATCTTCATATGGATCATAATCATGGAGAGTTAAGACTTTAGCCTCGTCGAGGACCTCATCATTGATAGCGAAGCTGTGTTCGACATAGATATCTTTTCTTTGTATGAGCTCTGACTTCATGAGCTTATCTAATTCTAGAGCACTCATCCTTCCCTTTAAGATATCAGCTTCGACTGTATACGAGCCTTTAGCCTTTTCGATCTCAAAGATCAGCCTAGGCATATCTTCTGCTCGTGCTTTGATATGAAAGTCTTCAAAAGGCTCAAGAATGATACAGTTATTATCCAAAAGCGCATTCCTTATCGCAAAATCAGTAGCTTTCCTGATATCTTCTGAACTTGTGTGTGCTAATGAAGTCTTGATCGCTATGATCGCTATCTCAATGTCGATGACAGGAGCACCGATACGTACGCCAGTTATATCCTTCTCTAATAGATGGTCCTTGATGATATCTAGATAGCTATCCTGTAGTTTGAAGGGATCGATGATGATCTTGCCTTGACCTCTTTTTAAAGGTCTGATCCTCAGATGTACCTCCGCATAATGTCTTAAAGGTTCATAGTGACCGATGCCATATGATGTCTTTAGGATCGTCTCTTTATAGCTGACAGTGCTATCAGAGAACTCAACTGTTATCCCATAGCGTTCCTTGATCTCTTCTTTGATGACCTCCATTTGGATCATGCCCATCAGCGATATCGTCAAGTGATCCTTATGCCTTTTAAGATCGAGTAGTGGATCTTCTTTTTGTAAGTCTTGTAAGATATCATACAAGACGATGTCATCAGTGTCGGTAGCCTTGATCGTGTATTCTAAGTATGGCACCATCTCTTTAGGCCTATCTTTCTTATCGTCATTGATATACTCACCGATCAAAAGATCATCGACACCCTTGACGGTAGTAAGATCACCTGCCACGACATGATCTACGCGCTTATAATCTGTTCCAGAGTAGAGTCTTAGTTCATCAGCTTTATCATTCTTGATGCGCTCTTTTACTTTAAGGGTCCCACCTAGGATCTTAAGTGAAGTCAATCTTTCTTTCTTCTTATCTTGACTTATACGATAGACATAGGCTTTAAAATCACTGGGATAATTTTTTGGTCTCATCAAAAAAGCCATCGTATCAAGGAGTTTTTGGATATTGGTGTGTTTAAGCGCAGAACCTAAGATCAGCGGATAGAACTTCTTAGATAGATATAGATCGACGATGTCTTCATTTTCGATATCTTCTGTATCTAGATACGTCTTAAACAATCTTTCATCACAGGTCACGACATCTTCTATGATCTTTTTTCGATCTTTAGTAAAGTCGATGATGTCTTCACAAAGCTCCTTTTTGAGCATCTTGATGAGTTCACCTTCCTCTTTGTAAGTAAGATCGATCTTATTAAGAAAGATGATCGTCGGTATCTCATATTTTTTTAGTAATGAAAAGAGCTTTTTTGTATAAGATCTTATCTCGCTTGTCGCATCGACTAAGAGTATCGCATGATCAAGGATAGGCAAGACCCTCTCCATCTCCAAAGAGAAATCGATATGCCCTGGTGTATCTTCTAAGATATATTCGATATCTTTATAAGAAAAGCGTGCTTCTTTAGCATAGATCGTGATCCCCCTTTTACGCTCAAGCGCATTATGGTCAAGGAAACTGTCCTTATGATCGACCCTGCCTTCTTTTTTTATCGCATGACTCATATATAGAAGGCTCTCACTCAGTGTCGTCTTCCCAGCATCTACGTGCGCTAAAAGCCCGACACAGACATGTCGTGATCTCATCTCTTGTGTTTTCTTATCTTCAAAAGACAAACTTTTCATCTCCTACTAGTATATAAAGCTGCGACTTTCATCGCAGCTAGATCTTATTTATCTCTATGGATGTGGACTTTAGACGTATCAACGTTCATATTGAGCAGAGCTTCATTGATCTTGAGCGTCCTCGTTTCATTTTCCTTGTTCATGCGTTTTCTGACTTCGTTCGCATCAGCTATCGTACATGGACCACCGATACAGCCACCATCACAACACATGCCCTCTAAGATGTCATAGGTGAATCTGCCAAATTTCATCATCGTGAGCTGTTTCTTACATTCAAAGGCTCCATCAGCGTAATAAGAAGTTATACCTTCTTCACCTTTCTCTTTCGCTGCTTGGACGACAGCTTTAGAGACCCCGCCACCTTGCGCAAAATTACGGCCATAGATCGAAGCTTCCCACTCATCATCGCTCTTAGTTATCTCTTTGAGATAGATCTTTTGTGATATGAACATCGCTGCTAGCTCCTCGAATGTTATGACATAGTCGATGTTCGTATGGCTTTCCATCGCTTCTTGTTTCTTAGCGATGCATGGACCAATAAAGACGATCTCACAATCTGGCTCAGCCTTCTTAAGGATAGCGGCTCTAGCCATCATTGGCGAGACCATCGTTGAAACGTTCTTCTCATAGACTTCCGGGAAATGGATCTTTGCCATATTGACGAAAGCTGGACAACATGATGTCGTCATCGGTATACCAGCTTCTTTATGTTTCTTGAGCTCTTCATACTCTTCTTTAGCTACTGCATCAGCACCTAAAGCTGCCTCAAAAACATCCGCGAAACCAAGTTTTTTGATACCTGTCTTGATCTGATCCAAGATGACATTATCGAATTGTCCTTGGATCGATGGTGCAACGATCGCATAGACCTTCTTGCCACTTACGATATCTTGGATCACCGGTACGATCCAAGAGATATCTTCGATAGCACCAAACGGACAAGCTGCGACACAACGTCCACAATTGATACATTTAGTGTCATCGATGACTGCGATGTCGTTCTCATTCCAAGAGATGGCATCTACTGGACAAGATGCTTTACAAGGTCTTTGAGTCATGACGATCGCATTGAAAGGACAAGCTTTTGCGCAAGCACCACATTCAACACATCTGTCATAGTTGATCTCAGCTTTTTGTGGACCTATCTCCATAGCACCGAATTTACATGCGTTACGACAAGCCTTCTCCATACATTTACGGCAATTGTCAGTGACGTGGATCTTCTTGATACTGCAGCCATCACAAGCTGCTTCGATGACTTGGACGACTTGACGCATATTGACCTTCGATTCATCATTGGCCATCTTACCACAGACAAGTCTTCCTCTTTGTCTTAGTACTTCTCTTTCCTTATATATACAACAACGAAAATGCGCCTTGCCATTTGGCACTAATTGTTTATAGAAGGTCTGTAGTTTATCATCTGTTATCTCTTCTTTAGCATATGCTAGATTCGAGACATAACGTAAGACGTCAAACTTGAACAGACGAGCGTCATGTGAAAATAGTCCCATATATCTACCTCTTTTTTCTTTCCTTTACATTATACAAGATTTGTCAACTCCATAACAACACCACAAAAGATAGTGATAAGATATAGACATCTTATATCAGATTTCATCAAAGAAGAAAGAAGGAGATGGCGATGGAAAAGAAAAGCGAGGTTTACGAGACTTATGTAAAGATCTTAAAAGATGAACTCTTACCAGCTATGGGTTGTACAGAACCTATCGCGATCGCCTATGCAGCAGCCAAAGCAAGAGATGTCTTAGGAAGCTTACCTGATCATATCTATATCGGCGTCAGCAATAATATCATCAAAAACGTCAAGAGCGTCGTCGTCCCTAATACAGGTGGTCTCAAAGGTATCGAAGCAGCCTGTGCTGCGGGCATCATCGCTGGCAAAGCTGATAAGATCTTAGAGGTCATCTCTGAAGTGACTGACGATCAAAAACTAAAGATCAAAAGCTATATCCAAGAAGTACCTTTAAAGATCGAAGCTATCGATAATGGTGAAGTATTCGATATCATCATAAGACTATACAAAGACGATAAGAGTGCGACAGTACGTCTTGCGCGCTTCCATACGAATATCGTCTATATAGCTAAAGATGATGAAGTATTGATAAAGAAAGATCTAGATAAAGCTCTAGCTAATGCCTGTTTTGAAGATAAGAGTCCGACCCAAAAAAGCGCATCAGCATCACTCACAGTCATGGATATCTTAGATTTCGCTGATACTTGTGATATCGAAGATATCAAAGATGTCATCGAAAGACAGATAGAATACAACAGTAAGATCTCTGAAGAAGGACTTAAGAAAGACTATGGCGCTAATATCGGCAAGACGATGCTCAAATATTATGGGGACAGTATCAGAAATAGAGCTATCGCTAAAGCGGCTGCTGGTTCAGATGCCAGGATGAGTGGTTGTGAACTACCAGTCATCATCAATTCTGGCAGTGGTAACCAAGGCATGACTGTTTCGATACCCGTGATCGAATACGCTAAAGAACTTAATGTTTCCAAGGAAAAGCTCTATCGAGCTCTAGTTCTAGCTAATCTTATCGCCATCCATGAAAAGGACGGTATAGGGCGCTTGTCAGCTTATTGTGGTGCCGTCAGTGCGGGTTGTGCTGCAGGTTGTGGTATCGCTTATCTATATGGTGCTGATTATGATGCGATAGCACACACACTCGTCAATAGTTTAGCTATCGTCTCTGGTATCATCTGTGATGGCGCAAAGGCCAGTTGTGCAGCCAAGATCGCCAGCAGCGTCGAAGCTGGGATCATGGGCTATCACATGTATCTGAATGGCCAACAATTTTTAGATGGTGATGGCATCGTCACAAAAGGCGTAGAAAATACGATCAAGAATATCGGACGCTTGGGTCGTGAAGGCATGAAAGAGACTGATAAAGAGATCGTCAAGATCATGCTGAAAGAGTGAGAGCGCTCATTCAATATCTAACACCATTTAGACTAAGATGATGAGATGTATTTTATACGTCAAAAAGCATCCAAGTCTTTGACTTAGGATAGCTCTTGTATAAAGGGCTCCATCACTTTCTTTAGATCTTCATAAGTCATCTCACCAATGATGACATCTTTTAGATCACCATTTTGTAGTGTAAAGACCATTGGAAGTCTTAACTCTTCCTTTCCTTGATCATTCTTCATGAGCCTTCCTTCAAACAAGCTGAGCAGCTGATCCTCGAATCTTGTGATGCCATTTGCGGTATTAATATAGTAGATATCAAGATCAAGATCACTAGCAACTTTCTCGATGATACTGACGGTGTTTTGACAATGGATACATCCTGTATTGCCCATATAGAAGATGCCTGATCCTCCTTCTTCTTTACATCTGAGCATCTCTTCTGGCATTAGGCCACTGAAATGATGATCATCAGTCATACCGATATAGCCAGTCATATCGATAGGATAGTCATCTAGTTCGATATATCTCATCTTTTCTGTACAAGCTACTAAAGACAAGATCAAGCATAAGATGATGAATACTCGCTTCATCTTTTATCACCGATAGTTGCAAGTCTATAAGCGATAGAACTGATGATCTTGAAGTCTGTCGTCATATGACGCAAAGCTCGATAGGCTCCAAAACCTTGGATGAAGGTCATGATCAAAGAATATAGTCCATAAAACATCATCGCTCCATACATGAATAAGATCGCTGTCGTCCACATCGTCTGCGTCATGCCCATGATCATAAAGATGATCGAAATGATCAAAAGATAGATCAAAGGGATAAAGGTATTTATGACGAGATATTGAAAAGCATGAAATCGGACAAGTAATGATCTTTTCTCAAAAAGTAAGATCAAGACTGGTATTAGACAGAGCGCGATATCAAAGGCATTTATATAAGTCGTCCCATAAGCAGCCAGTCTATCAAGTAGCCCATATTCTAAAAGATAAGAACTATCGATAAAGAAGATGATAGACCTTATAAGACGAGATATGATGAGGATGATATAAGGTAGGGCAGCTATGAAGCTGTCTTTAAGGCCAAAAAGTGACCTTTCTTCTTTGAAGTTATATATTTCCATACCTTCATGATAGCACGCTATGCTAGAATAATTAAAGAATAAAGAGGTAATAGATATGTCAGAACAAGAAAAGATCACATTGACCTTAGAGTCACCTAAAGTAGAAGCTGAGGCACAAGAAGAAGTTAAAGATGTCGTGACAACAGAAGACATCAAAGAGACGAAACTCACCCAAGAGGAACAGAAGATGGTCGATGACTTCGCCGAGAAGATCGATGTCATGGAGACCAATACGATACTTCAATATGGTAGTGCTGCTCAAAACAAGATGGCAGACTTCAGTGAGAATGCCCTCAAGAGCGTCAAGACAAAAGATCTTGGTGATATCGGCGATATGATCAGTGAACTGATCGGGGAACTAAAGGGATTTGAGATCGAAGAGAAAGAGTCAGGTATCATGTCTTTCTTTAAAAAAGGCGCTAATAAAGTGACAAACCTCAAAGTCCGCTACGACAAAGCAAGCGATAATGTCGAAAAGATCTCTAAAGCTTTAGAGGATCATCAGATCACACTGATGAAAGATATAGCGCTTTTAGATCAACTATATGAAAAGAACCTTACGAACTTCAAAGAGCTCACGATGTATATCCTAGCTGGTCAAAAAAAGCTCAAAGAAGTCAAAGAGAAAGATCTGGTCGAACTTAAAAAACAAGCACAGAGCGGTCTACCAGAAGATGCTCAAGCTGTCCATGACTTAGAGAATGCGATCGATCGCTTTGAAAAGAAACTACACGATCTAGAACTGACAAGAGTCATCGCAATCCAAATGGCGCCACAGATCCGTCTTGTCCAAAACAATAACACTATGATGGTCGAGAAGATCCAATCGACACTCGTCAATACGATACCACTTTGGAAATCGCAAATGGTCATCGCTATGGGTGTAAACCATTCAAGAGAGGCGATCAAGGCTCAAAACGAAGTCACAGAGATGACCAACAAGATGCTCAAGCAGAATGCTGAGATGTTAAAGAGTGCGACGATCGAGACAGCTAAAGAGAGCGAGCGTGGTATCGTCGATATCGAGACTCTCAAAGAGACGAACGCTCGTCTGATCGAGACTTTAGATGAAGTCAAGAAAGTCCAAGAAGAAGGAAGAGCTAAACGCGCTGAAGCACAAAGTGAACTGAGACGTATCGAATTAGAACTCAACCAAAAACTTTCAGATACGCGCTCATCACTAGAAAAAGGAGCCTAAGATGTATAAAGGAGTCATCTTTGATCTTGATGGGACACTCATCGATACGATAACCGATATTGGAAACAGTACGAATCTCGCACTACAAGATCTCGGCTATCCAACACATGATCTCAATGCTTATAAGATCATGGTCGGTAATGGTTTTAGAAAGCTCATCGAAAGAGCTTTACCACAGGGTGCTGATGAAAAGACCATCGATAAAGGCTATGAGCGCTTTGTCTATCACTATGATAAGCACTATATGGAAATGACTAAGCCATATGCAGGTATCCACGATCTATTGAGAGATCTCATGGCTCACGATATCAAGATCGCCGTCAACTCCAATAAGCGCGATGATTATACGAAAGCTTTGATGAAGACACTTTTTTCTGATATCGATTTTATCGAGGTCCTTGGTCAAAAAGAAGGCATCGATCCTAAGCCAGCCCCAGATGGTGCGATAATGATCATGAAGGAGATGGAACTTACAAAAGATGATGTCATCTTTGTTGGTGATACGAAAGTCGATATCACGACCGGCAAGAATGCAAATCTTGCGACGATAGGCTGTCTATGGGGCTTTAGAGACGAAGCTGAACTTAAAGCTGCTGGTGCTGATCATATCGTCAAAGAGCCAAAAGAAATAGCTTCTATCGTCTATGGCCGTTAGGTTCATCAAAGTTGCTGATCCAAATTATTTCAAGAAGTGCCTTCTGATACGAAAGACCGTCTTTATTGACGAGATGCATATCTCAGAAGACCAAGAGATCGATGAATATGATGTCTTAGGAAGTCCTTATGCTGATCATTTTCTTATCGAATTCAATGGCATGGGCATTGGTAATATCAGGGCTGTCAAAAATGCTGATGACATCCAACTCGGACGCTTTTGCATCCTTAAAGAATACCGTGGTATCGGTCTTGGTACCATGACCTTAAAGATGTTTGAGTACTATTATTACAATCTTGGTTATAAACATATAACTCTCCACGCGATAAGAGAAGCAGTACCGCTTTATCAGCGCCTAGGCTATACTATCGCTTCTGATGCTTTTTCAGAAGCTGGCTATGAACATTTCCTAATGGAAAAATACATCCACTAAGAGCGAAAGCTCTTTTTCTTTATGGCTTACATCTACCACATGGTTCATAATCCTTACTTATTAGATCGGCTCTTGTGCCTTCATACCTCTTCTTATTGTCTGAAGCTATGTCATCGACACTTGGACAATCAGGGTAATGAAACTTGCGCGTATTCGTGTTTATGATGTATTCCTTCAACTCTCCTACTTCTAGATAAGAAGTATCTTCATAATTATCACCGGTCGCATAATCGATGATCACACCCGGCTCTTCGTTGTAGGCAAAGACACAAAAAGATATCGTATCATCTTCAATACTTTGAGCCTCCATAAGTACACCTCTAGCCACAAGCTCTTCACCATAATAGATCGGTGTCACACGATATAAGACATGATTATCTGTCTCTTTTATATAGCTCGCTAAAGCCTCTTCATAAGGCAACATTGCTTCTGTATTCATGTAACTTGTACAAGTGATGAGATTCTTTTCATTCGCATCCTCAGCTGTCAGAGATCTCGCGATCAAATGACAGCGATTATATAGATTCTCTTGAGCGATGAAATCATAGCGATCACTGTGCCAACCTGTCGGATGGATGAAGCTGATATCAGCTCTTTCAGTAGTCGGCATCAGCGATCTATCGATACTAGCCATCGCATATGTAGCTCGATCAAGATCATCAAGTTCACCATATTCTTCATAAGCTGTATCAGCACCATCTAACTCTTCCTTAGTAAAATATGGACGTCCCTTGTTGATCTCGATGACCGCTTCTGAGTGCTCCTTTGGTATCAAAGATATATCAAATACTTCTTTTTTAGCGCAACCGCTAAGTAAGATCGCAAATAAAACGAGATATAAAAAGATCTTCTTAAACATGACTTTGATGATAACATACAATCAAGTCATGAAAAAGAAGATAAAAGACTTGATCATATCGATTAAGGAGTCACACGATATAGAACATGATTGCCTGTTTCCTTGACATAATCAGCAACCATGTTTTCAAACGGCAACATTCCTTCGGTATTGAATTGCCTCATGCCGGTGATGAGATTTCTTGCATTAGCATTTTCACCTGTTAATTGGAAACCTATTAAGTGAGATCTGTTATAAAGATATCCACCATCCACGACTCCATCATAGCTTGCTTGCTCCCATCCAGATGGCGTTACTTTACTGATAGATCCTCTATCCTCAGACGGCATGATATCAATACCGACACTAGCTATTGCTGATTGACATCTTCCAAAGCTATCTAATCTGCTATAGCTTTCATAAGAGGTCACAGCATTAGCTAATTCGCTTTCGGTGAAAAATGAAACGTTGTCATTTACGACAGTATATTGATCGCCGCTATAGCTTGGTGTCTCTTTCAGATCATAAGAATAAGTTTCACAATTAGTGCTTGAATCAGATGAACTCGTTGAGTCATTATCTGAATTACCGATAACGGAGATCTCGCTAGATTGAACCGGATAATCAGCCTCGTTTGTGCTAGTTGGTGTTGGCGTTGGCTCAACTTTAGATGCATCATCGCCGTTTAATAATCCAATAGCAACTATAACAACAAACGCTATAGCGATGGCTACTATCCGCTGTTTGACTGATAGACACCCATAAACCATTGTTTGATCTTTTTCATCGTCTAGTTACCCCCTTAGTTTATAAACTGACAATGTTATATTTTCATGAGATGATCCAGCAAAATCTTCTTGTGAAAGCAAATCATAATTTCTGAACGTTATATCAGTTCTGACATCGCTTGGGTAGTGTCTATTAAAATTGAAGTGATAGATCACTTCTGGTCTTTCAAACTTGAGATCATTGAACTCCAGAAAGAGAATATACGCCTCTTTTGGAACTTGAATATCAGCACAGACGACATAATTTGTTATGCCGTATTCTTAAATAAAGATTCAGATCTCGGCAATATATAGATATCATTGCCCTTTGCGATCTGCTCCACTCTATTCATTATTTCAGTATCTTTACTGACCCTTCTTTTATTGAAGGCCATTCCACCTCTTTCATCCGTACATACGATCAATTCCATACTATCCCCTCATTTCCTTTGTGTATTTGTACCAAGATGTTCTACATATCTTTAATCTTCTTATAGCATCATCGACTTTTATTGATCCTGTTTAGTGCAAAGGAATAAATATGTGCCAATTGCTATCATTACCATCATCATCAACGATACCCATAATTATCCTAAAATATCTATTGGCTTAAGATA
The DNA here is from genome assembly GCA_944326055.1 of uncultured Erysipelotrichaceae bacterium. Classification (GTDB taxonomy): domain Bacteria; phylum Bacillota_I; class Bacilli_A; order Erysipelotrichales; family Erysipelotrichaceae; genus JAHHTG01. The sequence goes on along the minus strand of CALVCT010000012.1, from coordinate 239 downwards.
TCAGAATTTCCCTTTATTAAGCCAAGTGGATGAAAAATGATAAAGATAGATAACGCAATTACAGCAATCAACAGTATTACAAAAAGTGCTATTTATCAATGTTTGATCGATATGTTGTTTGATATTCGAATTGTACCGCTTGACGCTATCGTTCCACTCTCTAGTTTTCTTGATATTTTCCATTCAACAGCAACTCTCGATAACGGAAATTCAAAGATTCTTTCAATTCTTGATTAGAT
>CALVCT010000011.1 GCA_944326055.1 uncultured Erysipelotrichaceae bacterium | reverse complement strand
CCATGATCTAAGACCATGATGCAGTCGGCGCGTCTGACTGTAGAAAGGCGATGAGCGATGATGAAGACAGTCCTTCCACGCATCAATTGATCTAATGCTTCTTCGATGAGCTTCTCTGTACGAGTATCGATACTGGATGTCGCTTCATCCAAGATGAGGATAGGCGTATCAGCGATAGCTGCCCTAGCGATCGCTAGTAACTGCCTTTGACCCTCAGACAGACTAGCACCATCGGAAGTAATATAAGTATCATAGCCTTTAGGAAGGCGCTTGATGAAGCTATGGGCATTGGCGATCTTAGCTGCCCTTATCACTTCTTCATCAGTAGCCTTAGGGTCACCAAAGCGGATATTGTCCTTGATCGTTCCTGTAAAGAGATGCGTATCTTGAAGAACGATGCCCAGGGTCTTTCTTAGATCGTCTTTCTTTATATCTTTGATGTCGATATCATCATAAAGGATGACACCTTTATCGATATCATAGAAGCGCTCTAGTAAGTTAGTGATAGTCGTCTTGCCAGCTCCTGTCGCTCCTACAAAGGCGATCTTTTGTCCGCTTTTAGCATAAAGTGTGAGGTCTTTAAGCACTTCTTCGCCTTCTTTATAACTGAAAGAGACATCTTTGAAGTCGATCTTACCGACAAGCTCTACTTCTTTATCGCCATCTTTAAAGAAAGGTCTACCTTCTTTTTCTACTACCTCGATCTGACCCTCATCGATCTCTGGCTTCTTAGACATGACAGTGAATATACGTTCAGCACCAGAGAGAGCAGCGAGGATGAAATTAGTCTGGTTAGTGAAACGATTGATCGGCATCGAAGCACGACGGATGAAGATGAGATAAGACGCTAAGCCACCGATATCCATCATCCCATTTACAGCCATGATACCACCGATAACAGCGACAAGCGCGTAATTGATGTATGAGATACTGACGACAAATGGTACCTGTGTCGCTGCATAACTTAAAGCTGAAGTAGCAGCTAAGCGCAAGTCTTCGCTCTTTTTGACATACTCTTTGATATTCTCTTCTTCATGATCGAATACTTTGATGACTTTCTGCCCGCTGACACTCTCTTTGATATGGCCATTTAGCTCGCCAAGATAGCGCTGTTGAGCATTATAGTAAGTCTTTGAGCGCTTAGATGAATATTGGATATAGAAAAAGACGATTGCATAGAAGAAAAGAAGTATCAATGACAGTTGCCAATTGAGGATGAAGACGATGATGAGTGTTCCGACCATCTCGATAAAACTCTTGATGATCATACCAAAACTATTATTGAAACACTCACTGAGCGTATCGATATCATTAGTGAAATGGGACATGATATCACCATGACTATGACTATCGAAATACTTAAGAGGTAAAGATAGTAATCTATCGAAAAGATCGTGTCTGATCTCTTTGATCATATCTTGAGCTGCTTTTATCATGATCTGACTGTAAAGTAGAGCACTTAAAGCTGCGATGAAATAGATGATCGCCAAAAAGATGACAGCTTTGATGAGCCCTGCATGATCAAAGGTAGCGATATAGTCATTGACTATAGGCTTGATCATATAAGTGCCCAATAGATCGAGCGTTGCGTTGATGATGACGAAGATGAAGACCAAAGTCAAAGCTACTTTGTGTCTTTTCATGTATCTTACAAGACCTGATAATGTCTCTTTTAAGTCAGTAGGTCTTTTTCCACTTATCGCTCTAGGCGGCATCTTGGTCTCCTTTCATCTGTACTTCATAAAGATCACGATAGATCAAAGACTTCTCTAATAAAGTCTTATGGTCACCTATCGCTTCGATCTTACCATCATCTAAGATGACGATCTTATCAGCCTCCATGACACTCACCACTCTTTGAGCAATGATGATCTTTGTCATATCAGTGATAGCGGATAAAGCTTTGCGTATCGACCTTTCAGTCTCCATATCGACAGCACTGGTACTATCATCCAATATGAGGATCTTGGGGTCTTTGAGTAAAGCGCGAGCGATACAAAGGCGTTGTCTTTGCCCGCCTGAGACATTGACGCCACCCTCTTCAAGATAAGTATCAAGGCCATCTTTGAAGCTATGGACGAAATCATAAGCCCCAGCGACCTTAAGTGCTTCATCGATCTTTTGATCACTGGCACCATCATCGCCCCAAAGCATATTTTCACGTATCGTACCACTGAAAAGTAGATTCTTTTGTAAGACGATGGCGATCTTTTTTCGTAATGCTTTTAGGTCATATTCCTTTACATCACGACCATCGACCAAGACCCTACCGCTTGTCACATCATAAAGTCTTGGTATAAGTGAGACAAGTGTGCTTTTGGCACTTCCAGTCGCTCCTAAGATACCGATAGTCTCTCCTTCTTTGATATGAAGATCGATATCCTCAAGGACATATTCTTTTGCATCATCAGCATATTTGAAATAGACGTCTTCGAATGTGATCGCTCCCTTTTCGATAGGTCTATCATAACTGCCGCTTTTTAGATCGATAGGCTCTTCGAAGATCTCCACTACACGTCTTGCGCTGGCTAGAGAGCGCGTCATCATAAGGAAGATGTTCGACATCATCATCAGCGAGTTCATGATCTGAAGGACATAAGACAAAAGACCAGTCAGTGCACCAACTTGCATCTTGCCTGCAAAGATGAGTTCACCACCTAAAAACATGATCATCACGATAACAGCGTACATCGTGAATTGAAAAGATGGCATATTTAACATAGCGATCGAGAAAGTCTTCTTGGCGCTTTCTTGTAGGTCATCATTGACCTCATCGAAATGTGCTTGTTCGTAATCTTTTCTGACGTAAGCTTTGATGATACGTATCGCACCAAGACCCTCTTCGATAACGATATTGAGACGATCGAGCTTCTCTTGAAGCTTACTATAGAGTGGCGAGACTTTATAGATGATAAAAAAGAGGATGAAAGCGAGGACCGGGGTAGCGACGACAAAGACTAAAGCAAGTTCTGGACTCATCATAAAGCTGAAGAGGATGCCCACCACCAACATGATCGGTGCCCTACTCATCGGCCTTAGATTCGTCAAAGCATTTTGGATGACCGTCACATCACTAGTCAGACGTGTGATGATCGAAGAAGTTTCAAAATGATCGATATTCTTGAAAGAATACTCTTGGATCTTAGTGAATTCTGCCTTACGCAATTCGCTGCCAAAGCCATGGATGGCCCTAGCAGAATAGCGAGCATATAGTAGACCTAAGACAAGTGAGGCGATGGCTGCTAGAATAATGATCACACCTTGTGTGAGGATGTATTCGATATCACCAGACATGATGCCCTCATCGATGATATCAGCCATGACCTTAGGAATGAACAGCTCAAAGCTCGTTTCTAAAGCGACTAAAACGACAGCTAAGATGAATTCTTTCTTATACGGGCGCATGAAGCGAAAGAGACTGAAAAGGACCTTCATGACTTCTTCCTCATATTATCGATAGCTCTATCTAATAGATCAGAAAAGATCTCTACTTCTTCATCACTGAAACCACTAGTCAAGCGATCCTTGAGTCCATCAAGCCCTGCTTGCCAGCGCTCATATGCTTCTTTGCCATAAGCTGTAAGTGACAGCGCAAAAGTGCGACGATCTTTTCCTTCGACCTTTTTTATCATATCTCTTTCGATCAGACCATCGATGAGTTTTGAGACTGTCGCTGGTGTGATGTCATAAGCATCTGCCACATCGCTTTGCGAACAAGAATCATGTTCTAAGACATATCTTAAGACCTTAGGTTGCCCACGTGACAATCCTAGGCTCTCCCTTAAAGGGTAGAGCTCATTTTGGATGAGATTGTTCAACCTGAAGATCTTCACATTGAATAGACGCATCTATTTCCCTCCTAACTATTAGCTTACTAATTATTATACTACTAAAGATCTAAAATACTGATACTTTCAGTGTGAAATGTCACTGATCATAAAAAATAAGGCTTATAATTAAAATAAGGAGGTGCTCTTATGTGCACAGCAATCACATTGAATACTAATGGCTTCTATTTTGGTAGAAACCTTGACCTTGATTATAGCTTTGATGAGAAAGTTGCGATAACTCCAAGAAGATATCAGTTCGATCTTAAAAACGGCGATATCTTCTATAATGACTATGCCCTCATCGGCATGGCAACAGTCATCGATGACTACCCCCTCTATGCTGAAGCGATGAATGAGAAAGGTCTAGCTATGGCTGGACTCAATTATCCGCACCACGCAATGTATCCTGAGCCAAAAGGTGATAAGTATTGCCTTGCGCCATATGAGTTCATCCCTTTTGTCTTAGGTAAAGCATCGTCGCTCAAAGAGGCGAGAGCTCTACTTGAAGATATCCTTATCACAAACATCCCTTTCAAAAAAGAGCTACCTATCACTGTCTTGCATTGGATCATCGCTGATAAAGATGGAGCGCTAGTCGTCGAGCATTATGAAGATGGACTGCATATCTATGATGATCCTTATGGTGTTCTCACGAATAATCCTAGCTTCCCCTATCATCTTGAGAATATCAAAAACTATATGCATCTATCAGCATCTAACGCCAAAGACAGGTTCACAAATAAAGAGCTTTTAGAGCCCTATGCTGAAGGTATGGGTGCGATAGGATTACCTGGTGACTACTCTTCTGCATCGCGCTTTATCAAAGCAGCTTTTGGTAAGCTCAATGCCAGTACTGATGGCACTGGATCATCAAGTGTGACGGAGTTCTTCCATATCTTAGATAGCGTCGCGATGATAAGGGGCAGTGTCAAAGTAGCTGATGGCAGAGATGATATCACGACTTATTCTTGTTGTATGGATGTGATGAAAGGAAGATATTACTATAAGACTTACACTAATAACCAGATCAGTGTCGTCGATATGTATAAGTATGATCTAGATGCAAACAAGCTAAAAGTCTATGAGCTGCAAAGAAAACAAGCTATCTATCATCATAACTAGACACTAGACATCTTTCTTTTATCGCTTCGATATCACTTTTATCTAGGTCATATTCTTCTTTGAAGAACTCTTCATAAGTACTATATCTAATAAGTGGAGCTTTTAGTGTGCCTTCAAGCCATAGCTCATTACATAGCCATGAACTATCGATATCCTTAAGTCCTAAGACTTCTTTATAGTAGGTTAGATATATCGAAGATGAGACCATATAATCTTTGATGATATCTTCTTTTGATACTCCTAGCAATAGCTCTAACAGGGCTGCAAAGATACCTGTACGATCTTTACCTGCACTACAATGGAAATATAGTGGTACTTCATCATCTTTTATCAGATCAAACAAGTACCTGTAGGCTTTATTATCAAAAGGCAGTGTCCGATATATCCTTGCCATATAAGCATCTTCAAAGCTCATCCCATCGCCAGCCAATGTATCAAGATCATCATGAGCGATCTCATGATCGATCGTGATCGCCGGTATATGGTGATAGCTACTTCCTTTTGGTATATAGAGCTCACCCGCCCTAGCAACTTCATCATCCCCTCTAAGATCGACGATGTGTTTGAGACCAAGGCTATCAAGATACCTCTTATCTTCATAAGATAGACGACGCAATACTAAAGATGGACCACGATAGAAGAGCCCTTCTTTTATCATTCTTCCATCTTGGGTCTTGATACGATCTAAACTGCGAAAATTGATAAGATCGATACTCATGTGACCATTATAGTACGAAACTTGCTATAATCTTAATGGAAATGGAGAACTTAATATGAAACCTACACTCGTGATATTAGCTGCCGGCATGGGTTCACGTTATGGTGGCCTAAAACAAGTCGACACAGTTGGAAACAATGGTGAAGCTATCATCGACTTTACCGTCTATGATGCCCTGCAAGCAGGATTTGAGAAAGTCATCTTCATCATCCGCAAGGAACATGAAGAACTCTTCGAAGAGAATGTCGCTAAAAAGATGCGCTCAAAGATCGAAGTTGCCTATGCTTATCAAGATCTTCACGATATTCCAGAGGGCAATGAAGTACCAGCTGAACGCACTAAACCTTGGGGTACGACACATGCTCTACTAGCATGCCGTGACATCATCAAGGATGATCCTTTCATCATCTGCAATGCCGATGACTTCTATGGTCGTGACTCCTTCTATAAAGTCATGGACTTCTTCAAAAAGAGCACTGATGAAGATGAATACTGTATGGCTGGCTACAAGTTAGCTAATACGATGAGTGATAACGGTACAGTTACTCGTGGCTTTTGTGAAGAGAAAGATGGCTATCTCACTGATATAAGAGAAGTCAAAGAGATCAAAAAAGTTGGCGATAAAGCTTTCGTAGGTGATGAAGAAGTCAGCACTGACACCGTCACATCGATGAACTTCTGGGGCTTCAAGCCATCGATCATGAAAAAGTTAGAAGAGCTTTTCAAGGTAGAACTACCAAAAGGCATCGCTAAAGATCCTCTTAAATTTGAAGCTTTATTACCAAATGATATCGGAACACTTGTCAAAAATGGGTCTTGTAAAGTCAAAGTACTGACCAGTGAAGATGCATGGTTTGGTGTCACATATAAGGATGATAAGCCAGGCGTCGTCGCTAAGATCCAAAGCTATAAGGATGCCGGTAAGTATCCTTTCGATCTCTTCAAATGAGACTGATCTTAGCTTCTGGTTCACCAAGACGCAAAGAGCTTCTTGATACATTAGCCATCCCTTATGAAGTGATCAGTGCTGATATCGATGAGACGATCGATGAAGATGGATCGCTTAGAGATGAGATCGAAGCTCTATCTTTCAAAAAAGCGCTAGCCGTCTTTGAAGATCATAGGGATGCATGTGTCATTGGTGCTGATACGATCGTCACGATCGATGGTAAACGCCTTGGCAAACCAAAAGACGAAAATGAAGCCTTCATGATGTTGAAGGAACTTAGTGGTCGTACACATGATGTGATCACTGCTGTCTCGATCATCTCTCCAAAGATGTCAGAAACGTTTTCGAGTGTTTCAATGGTCACTTTCTATAAGATGAGTGATGATGAGATAAAAGACTATATCGCTACAAAAGAACCACTAGATAAAGCTGGTTCTTATGCGATACAAGGTATAGGTTCTAGATACATTAAAGGCATCATTGGTGACTATTATGCGATCATGGGCTTGCCTATCGCTGAAGTATATCATAGAATATTAAAGCACTTGATATAAGTGCTTTGGTTGCCGGTATGGTATAGTGGTAACACAGATCCATGGTAAGGATCAGCGCTCAGTTCAATTCTGGGTACCGGCACCATCATGACTATCAACTACCAGATCACACTGGTAGTTTTTTATTGATCAAGACTCATCACGCATATGATCATCTATTGCACAAAAAAAGGTGGAGATCCACCTTTTTGATCATAGATCGAACAATTTGATGAAAGTCTTAGTGTTGACATCGATACATCCGACGTCGCTCATCTTGACATCAGGGATGACAGGAAGGGCTATCGTTGCGATACGAAGTAGCGGATTATCTTGTTTCATGCCAAGCTTTCTATCAGCTTCTTTCATCTTCTCAGCTTCAAGATAGAACTCTTTAGCTTCCTTAAGGCTCATAAGGCCAGCAAGCGGCAAAGAAAGCGTATAGAGCGTCTTTTGGTCTAAGACTGCTGACATACCGCCTTTAGCCTCTTTGATGTCCATAGCTACTTTATAAGCGTCACGCGCGTCTTTATAGACGATACATAGATTATGACAATCATGCGATACTGTAGAGCCAACAGCGCCTTTTTCCATACCGAAGCCCTTCAAGATGTGGACAGCCATATTATGACGACCATAACGATTGAGGACAGCAACATAATGATAGCCATCAGGCAATACCACTTCGCCATCTCTCACTTCCATCTCAGTCTTTTCAAGGTGAGTCGTCGATATCTCTTCGTTATCATAAGCCATGACATTGACCAAGACTTTCCCATCAGCTATCGGTGCACTTACTTTGAAGTCTTCATAAGACAGATCCTCTTTAAGATCGACTGTATCGATCTCTTCTACTTCAGATATCGTATCTTTTATATCGACAACGAGCTCATGATCTCTCGCAACGACTCTTCCTTCAAAGAAGACGACCTCTGGATCGATATGCCTTAGATCATCGACGATGAGCATATCAGCGACATAACCAGGCGCAATAGCACCAAGACCTTTGATCTCAGCTTCTCTTGCACTATTGATGGTTGCTGATTTGATAGCCAAGACAGGATCTAAGCCCCAAGCTATACCATTATTGACGACATCATTCATATGACCATGTTTAAGGATATCATCGCATTCTCTATCGTCAGTACAGAAAGAGAGCGTATCATAATACTTTGTCCCTTTGATACCATCAAGTATATCTAAGACATTCTTTGCCATCGATGAATCGCGAGCATCGATGTGCATACCCTGACGCATCTTTTCAAAAGCTTCACCACTTCCACGTGTCTCATGATCACTATGTGGTCCACCACATAGATAGGCACTCAGTGCCTTTCCACTAAGACCTGGCGCATGAGCTTGAAGATATAATCCATCATCTAGTGCTTCATCTAAGATCTCGACCATCCAGTCTTCTGCACTTATGACTGCTAGATAATCCATGACCTCAGCTAAGCCAATGACTCTTTCAAGTTTTGACAGCTCTTTGACTTCTTCTTTATAGAACTCTGCATTTGCATATTCTAGTCCACCTTTTACAGATGGGATGCTAGATGGGATATCGATGAATTGACGCATCGGTAGATCTTCAGATACATCATGCATGTATCTAACACCTTTGACGCCTAAGACATTACCGATCTCATGTGGGTCAGTGATGACAGTCGTCGTTCCCCAAGGAATAACGAGTTTAGCGAAGTTATATGGTGTGAGCATACTAGATTCGATATGCACATGGGCATCGATAAGACCTGGCATAAGATATCTACCATGGGCATCGATGACTTCTTTAGCTTCTAAGTCATCATCTTTGCCATCATATGCTACATGAGCAATAAAACCATCTTTCACATACACTGATCCATCTAATACTTCCCCAGTGAAGACATTGACGATCTTAGCATTCTCGACTTTTAAGTCACATGCGACCTTTCCCATAGCTGCTAAGATCAAGCTCTTACGATCTTTTGGTCTGATATGATACATCTGATCCTCCTAACCTACAATGAAATATAAAATGAGTGGTATACATAAGATATACATAGCTGGATGCACATCTTTGAATTTCCCTGTGATGACTTTGATGAAGACATGAGCGATGATACCAGAAGCGATACCTGCTGCGATACTTGCCATGAAAGTCCCAAACATGATCATGACGAATGGTCCAAAAGCTTCTGTAAAGTCACTGAAATCGATATCTTTGAAGCCGCTGATCATAAGAAAGCCTACAAAGACGAGAGCTGGGCCTGTAGCACAAGTCGGAATGATCATAACAAGTGGCGCAAAGAACATCGCGACAAAGAAGCAGATCGCTGTGACGATAGCTGTAAACCCTGTCCTACCGCCAGCTTCGACACCACTGGTCGATTCAACGAAAGTCGTGATCGTCGTACAACCAAATAGTGATCCGACACATGTACCGATCGCATCGACTAAAAATGGCTTTTCAATGCCTGGCAAGTTACCATTTTCATCAAGCATATTAGCCTTAGATGCAACTCCTAAGACTGTGCCAAGAGTCGAAAAGAAATCACCAAAGAAAGCCACGAAGACTAATATCAGTCCGCTAGCTGTAAAGACACCTTCAAAACTGATATTGAAGATGATCTCATTTACTGTATCGAAATTAGGTAAAGAAACGATAGCACTTGGTGCGCTAGTAAGTCCTAAAGGAATAGCTAAGATCGTCGTCACGACGATACCGATGAGGATAGCACCTTTGACTTGATAAGCTGTTAGAGCAGCGATCAAAAGCAAACAGAACAATGATACGATGACATTGAGTTGTGTGAAGTCTCCCATAGCTAGACCAGCACTGAAGTCACAGATCCCAGCATCTTTGAGTCCAAGATAAGCAATAAAAAACCCGATACAAGCACTGATCGCGACCTTGATATTCTTCGGTATCATTCTAACTATCAGATCTCTTATGCCAAAGATCGATAGAAGGACGAAGATGATGCCACTGATCAAGATGATGCCCATGATCGAGCCGAATGATAATTCGCCACTTTGGACCATACTGCCAAGTAAGAAATTAGAACCCATACCACAAGATAGAGCAAATGGCATATTGGCATACAGTCCCATAAATAGCGTGATGACAAATGAGACGAGTGCTACCATGACCATGATAGCTTCTTTAGATACTAGTGTCCCTGCAACATCGATGAGTTCTGGTGCCCCTCCTACCATCGCTGATGGTTGGACCACTAAGACATAAGCCATCGTCATGAATGTCGTAAGACCGGCAATGATCTCTGTTGATAAAGACGTTCCTTTTTCACGGAACTTAAAGTACTTTTCTAACACATTCTCCTCCTTTACCCATCAACAAGTCATTTGACAAATAAAGGATTTGTCATAGTATCGGATTTACGGTCCGATGTAGAAACTGCTTCCCATATCGAAGCATTATATGACGTTGTTGATTGTTATATTTTATTTAAACTCAATTTCAAAAACAAGGACTTTCAATATGAAAACGGTATCGTTGCCAAGTAAGTTCTTTCTTTACAAAAAAGCAATAAGATACAAATGATCATGACTAGTTATTACCTGTAGAACGATCTCTAGTCCCAGTATCAACGATCATATACTTGATGATGCATGCATCATATTCATCTGAATAGATATAATCATCACCAAACATCTCAGCACACTCAGCATCTGTCTTAGGAAGATCAGATCCAGGCTTATCAGGTATCGTATCTTTATCATGATCATCTTTTCCATCATCGATGATCTCATCAGTTTCCCATATGATACCAAACATTCCTAGATTACCATTTGGCGCATCAAATCGGATGTAGTCATTACCATTCATCTCTACTTTATCGATATCAGTCATCTCAATGACATCATAATCGTTTTCTAGTGGAAATTCATTAGGATCACCTGTGTATTCTCTATCAAGGCCAGAAAAATATACCACTCTTAAAGACTGAGCATCTTCGATAGACTCAGGATAAGGCAGATATACCTTGACCTTGTCAGTTGTGATCCATGCGTTGGCATTATTAGCATCCACTAGATCTAGATAGTGGAAGTCATAAGCGTATTGCGAAGTATCGGACATATCAAGCTGATCATTGATATGGTCTATCAGCCCCGCACCAGTGCCATAGGCGCCATCATGGAATAATTCTATGTTTGTATTGGACAACTTTTTATCCTTATCACCATTTAGATAATAACTTGCCCCTTCACTTGCGATCAATAATCCATGAGGATAATCGCCAGTCATCTCTTCACCGATAGATAAGAAATCACTATATCCTGCGGTAAGGACACGAGTTTCTTTATCGTGTGATCCTGCTCTTATATTGATGATCCCATAATAGCCTTCCCAATCGACTTCGTTACCATTGACTTTTATTTCAAGGCCATCTTTACCAGTAAAGTAAACTTTATACTGTCCGAATACATGATCCTCATATTCTCTTACAGCTATCTTTTCATATTTGACACCAAGATTTTTCATTATCTGCGATCTTATCTCGGCGTCTGTCCCTGACAATTCTGTTTCACCTATACTAGCTGATTCGATCTTTCCAAAACAATCATCGATGGTGACTTCAGGAATGAGATCTAAAACATTTGTATTATGATAGCTCGTAGGATAAAGAGTGATGTCATCTGGTTTTAATGTATAGACATCATTGTTTACAAACATGAATGCATAAGCTTTATTTGGCACAAGCCCCTTGATATCTACATCGATAAGCTCTTCATTGCGCACTTCTATGATGTTTAAGTCGCCTTCCGTCGTCTTTCCATCATCGCTTACTTCGATATAAGCGAGATAAAGACCTTTTGTCGTATCGATTTTTTCACTTCTTGTAACTTCAAAATGGACATCACTGGAAGTAGGTATCATCCAGTAAGGATCATAGTCTGGCACACTCCAATTCACACGTTCGCTCTCGCTCTTTACTTTTTCTTCTATAGATTGTTTTACGGTGCCATTAGAGATAGATATATTACTGATGTTGCTTTCATCATCGATGTATACTGTGCCTAATGCCTTGTTTGCACTACTGCGTCTGATCTCGACACTTATACCATACTTCAATACTTCATCTGACAACTTAAGATTATCATAGCTATCTGATCCATAGGCATCACTTACCTTTTCTGTATTGATACCTATATCAGCTAGCGAGTTGCCACTGATGATGCCATTATTTAGATAACATGTAGACTGGCCCCCGATCGAATAGTAGATCCCATATTCACCATTATTGCTTATCGTGCCATCGATCATTATAAATTCAACGCCTTTCCAATTATCTTTTCCTGAGATGACCACGCCATTACCAGTGTTATTGGTGATGGTCCCGCCATTCATGATACACTCACTGCCATTATTGACTTTGACACCAAGTCCATTATTATTTGTGATAACAGCGTTTTCCTTTATTTCTAGATATGGTCTACCACCACTCTGGTTAGCGATATAGATCATACCACTTAAAGCAGTATTATTTTCGATCGTACCATCAAATATATATTTCGTCCCGTTATTGGAATAAATAAGTCCTCCAGCACCATTCGCCTCACAATCAGTGATCAAAAAATCAGTTCCAAAGTTGATCTGTCCATACCAAGTCGTAAAAAGACTCCATGTTGTCTTACAATTTCTTATCGTACAATCAAGTTCAGTCACATGCGCATAGTTAGAATTGAGATCGTCGATCCTATATATGACAACGTTAGTACAATCTTCAATCAGTGATCCTGAACTTGCCTTAAAGTCACAACTCAAAGAATAGAATAGGACGTTATTTTCGCTTGCTGCTTGTTGCGTCTGGATGTTCCGTATATGTGCATTAGCTTCGAGTACACCATCAGCGCCATTTCTTAGATGCATGATGATGCCGTTTGCACCATACCACATATCATTTGATCCGACGATATTAGCTATCTCTCCATCGACACTGACACTGCCACCATCCATATAAAAAGCACGACCTTCCATCAGATGACTCTCATCAGATCCGCCAATGAATGCTCCATTGTCTATTTGTATTTCACCGCCTTGTACCCAGATAGCTCCGGCTGGGCCAAAAGAACCATCAGGGCCTTTTGATCTATAGATAGGTATATCATCGATGATCTTACTACCATCTTCCATTATCAACTTTCCACCAGATACCCTGACAGCTGACATGCCACCATAATTCTTTAAGGTAGTGCCTTGCCCTAGGATGATAGTGCCGGTGTTGTTGTAGGTGGCGATGATAGCATCTTGTACGATCTCGGTATTTGGTATCTCCTTATCACCAACATATGTATGCCCATGTTTCTGGTCTTCATCATAAGTGGAAGCTGCCTGAACAAAATAGCTTCCTTCCCTTGTATCATTATCATCTAGAACGATATCCTCTAATCTAAGAGTAGATGACATCGTATTTGGAGTGCCACCAACTTCGATCATAGCTGGATTGTAAGAACCTCTAGCATCTGAATTGGGATTGAACTCTTTTGATCTTTTAAGTGTATATTGTCTGCCTTCTTCACTTTTTATCGTTATATCTTTATTCCATACATAAATGATCTTATCTACTTCTAGATCACTCAAAACAAAGATCGTTGAACCACTAGCAGCTATACGTACTGCATATCCTAAAGTCGCAAAAGGTGCATCTTGACTTCCATCATTTGTATCATTGCCATCACTACTGACATAATAAACATCGACGCTTCTATTATCGATATCGTGATTCTTCTTAAGATCATCAGTAATAGATGCTTCATCATATTCTTTATCTATCTTTTCATCAGATTCTGTCGTTGGCGTATTTTCGACCATAACTTCTTCTGCCATCGTCGGTATCATGGACCGCATACTCGATAGCAACAAGGCCAAGACTAAAATAAATATTGCGGCTTTTCTTTTCATAAATGTCTCCTCCCCCCTAAAAAGTAAACAAAAACACTTCTCGTCTCAATGAGCGAAAAGTGTCATATAAAAAGTATTTTCTTTAAAGAATAAGTTCTCTACTACATAGTAAATGCTTGCTTGCTTGCTTGCTTGCTTGCTTGCTTGCTTGCTTGCTTGCTTGCTTGCTTGCTTGCTTGCTTGCTAAGGTCGCTTTTTCTTTCTGTAATGTCAAGAGCTTCTTCATACCTTAGAATAATAACATATCTAAGGTTTTATGTCTCATTTGTAAAATACTATTTTGTATTAGAGTCAATATTTTTAACTTTTGAGCATTCTGAAATGCTATTGATAAAGTAGACACTGATAACTAGTAGATCAACATCAGAATATAATATGTCTACAGAGGATATCTTCTGTAAATACTTCTGATGTAAGATACAGACTAGAGCTTCATATTTATTAACTCATAAGTAGTATACTCGTAAGTTAACTTATAGTCGGTTTCTAACGCGTCATATTTGGTTATACTAGATACTAATCGTTGTGGTATCATCTTGGTGCTATATCCATCGATAAGATTTATATTTGAAAGATCGAACTTTAGCAGACTTGATCATACTATCCATTTAAAAAGGCACCTAAGATCGAGATGCATACTCTTTCTTTTAGTGCCTTCTTTATTATTGGATTATAGATTAGCTTTACCTTTAGTATAAGTCTGTACTACTTCATAGTCATCATCTAAGACGACGATATCAGCGTCATAACCAGCGACAAGTTTACCCATCCTATCGTCGATGCCTAATAGTCTTGCTGGGTTGATCGTACATGAATTGATCGCATAGTCCCAAGGTACTAAAGCTTTCTCGACTAAGACTTGAAGTCCTTTATTGACGCGTAGTGTACTACCAGCTAAGTTACCAGCTTCTACAAGATGAGCACTACCGTCTGGGAAGAGCTCGATCTCTTGTCCACCGAACAAGACTCTTGTGCCTACTGGTAGACCTTTGACCATGAGGGAGTCAGTGATCATGATCGCATAGTCACGACCTTTAGCTGTGAAATAGTTATTGAGTGCTGCTGGCGTTGAGTGATTACCATCACAGATGATCTCGCCATAAGTATCACGAAGTCTAAGTGCAGCACCGACAAGACCATTCTTACGATGGTTATATGGTGTCATGCCATTGTAGACATGCGTCATCGACTTAGCACCATTGGCGATAGCCATGCTTGCTTCTTCATAAGTTGCAGCACTGTGACCGATAGAGACGATGACACCATTTTGTGCTAAATACCTGACAAGCTTGAAATCTTCATCTGTCTCAGTAGCCATCGTGATGATCTTGATATTGCCATGAGCAGCATCTTGGAAACGTTTGAACTGCTCGATCGTACCTTTGACGATACACTCTTCAGGTTGTGCCCCTTTATAGACCATATCAAGATATGGACCTTCAAAGTGGATACCTAAGATCTCAGCACCTTCATAGCCCTCTTCTTTGACCTTAGCGACATTAGCTACAGCCTTAGTAAGGACTTCTTCAGTCTGTGTGATCGTCGTTGGCAAAAATCCACAGATACCATCTTTGACAATATTCTTAGTCCAATTACGCAAGCCTTCTTCATTGGCGTCATTAGTATCGAAACCATAAGCGCCATGTGTATGGATATCGATGAAGCCAGGTACTATCCTCTTATCTCCATAGTCGACATCGACCTCTTTTTCACCATATTCATAGATCCTTTCGATCTTTGAATCTTTGATCTCGATCTGAGCTTCAAGCCATTGGCCTAAGACCCATACTCTCTTACTTTGAATGATCATCGTCTTACCTTCTTTCGTAGTCACTTGGATCAAGTAATGAAGCTGCTTCTTCATCTACTACTACAGTGACTGATGGATGTCTTTGTAAGATCGATGCTGGGCATTTCTCTGTGACTTCACCATTTAACATATCATGGATAGCTTGTGCTTTGTTTTTGCCATTTGCGACAAGTAAGACATTCTTAGCCTTCATGATATTAGCAGGACCCATCGTGATCGCTTCATGTGGTACTTCTTCACCAAGTGGATCAAAGAAACGTGCATTGTCTTTACGTGTCTGTTCTGTAAGACCTGTGACATGAGTCGTTTCTGTGAATGGTGTATCTGGTTCATTGAAACCGATATGACCATCAGAACCGATACCTAATACTTGGATATCGACAGTCATCTTGTCCATAGCTGCATCATATGCTTTAGCATTAGCTTCTAAGTCACCAAGTCCGCTTGGAATATGGATGTGATCCTCTGGTATATCGATATGATCAAAGAGCTGTTTATGCATGAATGTATAATAGCTCTCACTGTGTTCTAGTGGTAGACCAACATATTCATCTAGATTGAAAGTATAGATCTCTTTATAAGATGTACCATTCTCATTATGATCTTTGATCATCCTCTTATATAGACCGATAGGGCTAGAACCTGTAGCTAGACCTAAGACACTGCCGCTCTTAAGGAACGGTTTCATCGTCTCAAATGCGACATCTGAGACTCTTTCATAATCCTTGACACAAATTACCTTGATCATTTAACTTTTCCTCCTTAATGATCTCTTACAGCAACATTCTAATCCTTTTTTGGCACTTTTGAAAGCAACTTACACAAATAAGTCCCTTTCTTTTATTATCAAGGACTAAGTCATCGATCTTAAAAGTGCACGATCGAAGTTTGAAGAGTTTGAAAAGAAATGGCATAAATATCCCGGCACCATAAATGTCTGGCGATCGAACTTCAAATATGTCAAACAGCTCTTTGACTTCGGCAGTGATGTAAGACGGATCATGTATACCACTAACGCTATCGAATCTGTGAATCACAGTTTTAGAAAGGTCACAAATAAAGGCGCCTTTCCACATAAGGAAGCTGTCTATAAACTTTTATATCTTAGAGTCAAAGAACTTGAAGATAAATGGGATGGTCGCCCCGTCAAAAACTGACCTCTTGTCTTGAATCAACTACTCACTGACGAACGTTTTGAAGCTCGTATAAAATCATCTTATTCATTTCTTTTCATATTTCTAAAAAAATACACATAAGTCTCGAGACGATCATCATCTAAAAGATCGATCTCTACTTATTCAGTCAGTAGTTGCTTTTTATCGATGGTCTCTAAAGCATACTTAAACACAGGAAGTTCACGTCTGGCTATGAGCCTTCCTAAAGGGCTAGATAGATTATCATCATAGGCAGCTATGACTTCTTTTGGATCTAGTCTCAAGACTTTAAGATGCAGATCTTCTATCTCTTGAGTCGTCATACTTATAGATGTGTAGCCTTTTACTTTACATAGATAATAATTATTCTGATTATGGCGATGGATGAGATTATAGTCATCTTCTATCTTAGCTAATTTACACAGGATATCTACTCTTATTCCTGACTCTTCTTCAAGTTCACGCTCCAGTGCTTCTATCTCGCTTTCGCCATCTTCTATGCCACCACCGATCGTCTCGATATATGTGACATTGCCAAATTCATCATCACGATTTACTTTCGTCATATAAAAATAGCCTTCATCATCGATCACGAACGCTCTTGAGATAGCTCTTGTGTGATCTATATGATCTAAAGGCCATTCTTCATCTTTAAGGCTCATCTTCAATATCTTATGCTGCATGCAGTTTCCTTCGATAATATAGATAGTAATAAGCAAGGAATATAAGACCTGTGATGCACCATGAGATAGGATAAGCTAAAAGTAAGAAGCCAAGATCGTTTCCTGGTGACATGATTAAAGCCCAAAAGATTCTGACCCCGACGACACCACACGCCGTGATGATCGTTGGGATAATACTGTTTCCAACACCTCTAAGTCCACCCGCTAAGATCTCAACAGGTGTATAGAAGATCCAAAATGGCGCGATCGCAAATATGATGACAGAACCTATCGCAATGACATTAGCGTCATTATTGAAGATACTGATAAGTCCTGGCGCGAAAAGACAAACGATAGCTGTGATCACTAAAGTGATGATACATGAAAGTAATAACCATCTATTGATACCGCTTTTGACACGCCCATATTCCTTTGCGCCATAGTTTTGCCCTACAAATGTCGTTATCGCGATACCTAAAGCACCGACCGTCTGCCAATATAATTGATCGATCTTACCATAAGCAGTGAAAGCAGCGATCGAATCGACTCCAAAACCATTGATCGAAGCATTGATGACTAGATTACTGATCGAATATAAGACACTTTGGACACCAGCTGGAAAACCGATCCTAATGATATCGAGTGTGATCTTTTTGTCGACTCTCAATTCTTTAAGCTCCAAATGTAAAGCATCTTGTGATCTGATCAAAGATAAGACACATAATGCTGCTGAGACGATCTCCGCAATGACAGTGGCGATAGCTGCTCCGGCTACGCCCATGTGGAAGACAGCGATAAAGACGATGTCCAAGATCGTATTGACGATACTTGCAGCTATCAGATAGTAGAGTGGATGCTTACTATCGCCAACAGCTCTTAGGATCGAGCAACCCATATTGTAGATGAGTAATGGTATAAGACCAGCAAAATAGATATTCGTATAGGTAAGTGACATCTCTAAGATCTCATCTGGCACTCCAAGAGCTACTAGGGCAAACTGTGATGTCATGATGCAGATGATGGAAAATATCAGTCCAACGATGACAGAAAGAGCCATACCTGTATGGACAGTCTTAGAGACACCGCGGTAATCACTAGAACCAAAATATTGTGAGATGAGGACCGTCGCACCTGATGCTAGTCCGACGATGAATCCGACATACAGATTGACATAAGTACCAGTCGTTCCACCTACAGCTGCCAAAGCCTCTTTTCCCAAGAAATTACCGACGACTAAGGCATCTACAGTATTGTATAGTTGTTGGAAAAAAGTCCCAAACAAGATGGGAAAAAAGAACATCAGTAGTGGCTTGATGATCGGGCCACTGGTGATCTTCAAAGTATTGCTCACGAGATAGAATTATAATCTAACTAAACGCAAAATCAATACAAAATCGATCGAGATAATAGTTAAGATCGAAATATCGATTACGAAGAAGTGATGAAGTATATCTTTAGATCAAGTCAATGGTTCAATTTTTCAATGAGTGCATCTTGAAGCGTTTGCGAAAAATCGATCTCTTTTCTTATTGCTTCTTCATTGAGCCATTCGGGGATAGATAATGTCTTCTTCACCGATCTAGATTTAAGTTTTTTTCATATTGGACAAGATCGATAGATACCGGAACCAAGATATCACTGTCTTTTAGATCGATCATATCAGGAGAGCTTCATCTTGGGATGAGCTTTCCTTCGTCTTTATAGTATGAAAGCATAAGGCCTAAACAGTCCTCAGCCATTTTGTAAGCATCATCCATATTATCGCCTTCTGTAAAGGCTCCATCAATATCTG
Organism: uncultured Erysipelotrichaceae bacterium; assembly: GCA_944326055.1. GTDB lineage: Bacteria > Bacillota_I > Bacilli_A > Erysipelotrichales > Erysipelotrichaceae > JAHHTG01. The sequence goes on along the minus strand of CALVCT010000011.1, from coordinate 10,428 downwards.
GAAATTCGATCCAAAAGCCTTCCTCATCTGGCTCAGCTTAATGAAAGATTGCGGGATAATAATATTTCATAATATGATCCTCTTTTTCATTTAGCAAGTGGGCTATTTATAAAGCCCAGGCTTGCTTTAAGATAGCTTGCTCTATACTTTTTTCATCTTTTTATACATCTCGTTAACTTCGTCTATTTTTATACATCTATATCGATCTTGGGTACATTCTTGATGATCTCGGTCATCTCTTTGGCTATATCGGTAGTTATTTTCTTATAGTGATCTTGACCGATATCTATAAAGTTTAGTCATTATAGACTCTTAGCGTATCAAGGCATAGCCTGCTTTTTGATTACCTCTTTTGTCTAATAATATATCTGCATAAGATAAAGACCACAGGCATCGATATTAAAGCGCAATACTTCTTTTTCCTTGTCCTCTAACATCGCTTGTACATCTGAGATGCTCTTTCTGCCTCTTGCGACATCTAATAGAGTACCGACCAAGATACGGACCATATGCCTTAAAAAGCCATCTCCCTTCACATCGATGATCAAAAGATCACCTTTTCTTAAGATATCAAAGCTATAGATCTCGCGTACCTGATCTTCTTTCTCACTTTTTGGTGTCGTATTGAAGGCACTGAAATCATGCTTTCCAATAAAAAGCTTAGATGCTTCGATCATCTTTGCGACATCTACTTTATAGAAACACTGATATGCAAGTCCATCTAATAATGGATCATATTCACCGATATTGATCAGATAGCGATACCACTTGCCCCGAGACAGATAGCGACAATGGAAATCGTCAGCTACGATCTCGATATCACGAATATGGATATCTTTAGGTAAGAGTCCATTGAGACTACCTTTGAGCTTATAGGTATCGATCTCTCTTGCGTCAAAATGAAAAACTTGCCCCTTAGCGTGTACATGTGCATCCGTCCTTGAGGCAATGACGATCCTTATATCTTCTCTAAAGATGATCTTAAGTTTCTCTTCGATCACATCTTGGATAGCTAAGCCATTGATCTGACTTTGAAAGCCAACATAGGCATTTCCTTTATAAGAGACTATACATTTATATCTCATATGACGATAGCCAAAGTGATCATGAGCGCAAGTAATAGAAAAGCACCGATGACTAAGATGAGATCTCTTCTTTCATACTTCAAGCGACGATAGCGTGTCCTTGGCGCTTGTGGTACATATCCACGAGCTTCCATCGCGTTAGCTAATTCATCAGCGCGTAATAGTGATACAGAAAATAGTGGGACGATAAGAGAGATGATGGCACTGATCTTCTCTTTAAGTTTACCTTCTTCAAAATCGACACCACGTGATTTTTGCGAGTTCATGATGCGCATCGTCTCTTCGATGATCGTTGGAATAAAGCGTAGAGCGATCGAGATGATCATCGCGATCTCATGAGCGGGGACGCCGATCTTTTTAAAAGGAGTCAAAAGATACTCGATCCCAAGCGTCAAGTCCAAGGGTTTTGTCGTCATCGTCAAGATCGTCGTGATCATGATCATCAATAGTAAGCGGACGATGATATAAAGTGTATCGATGATCGCCTTAGAATAGATCTCTAAGAAACCTAGATCTAAAAGTAAAGCCCCCTCCTTGACACTTAAGACATTGATGACCAAAAGGAAACACATCATAAAGATCATCGGCTTGAAAGCCTTGAAGATCACTTTGAGCTTGATCTTGGATAGATGGATGACAAAAAGGATGACGACCGCAATAATACCATAGCCATACCAACCTGCTGGTATAAAGATCGCCACCAGTGCTATCAGCATCGCCAAGATCTTTGCGCGTGGATCTAGACGATGGATAGGTGTATCAAGAGGGATATATTTACCAAAGACGATATTATTCATGATCCCTCCAAAAAGCAGCTAGATCAGCCAATGTGTGTATATCATCAGGTATCATGATACCTTTATCTTTGAGCAGTTCTTTGAGATAGACGATCCTTGGTCTATAGATATCATGGCTCTCTAAAAGCTCCCTTTCCGCAAAGAAATCATGAGCTTTCATCTTACATACGACTTTGCCACCATCTAAAAGAGTGACATCATCAGCGAAGTCATAGACGATCTCATTATCGTGTGTGACGATGATGATCGTCTTATGCATCTTTTTATTAAGCATCGCAAAAAGGCCTATCATCTCTTTGGCACCTTTTGGATCTAGTCCAGCCGTTGGTTCATCTAAAACGATGATCTCCGGCTCGATCGCTAAGATACCAGCGATCGCCGCCCTTCTTTTCTGACCGCCACTGATATCAAGTGGACTTCTTTGATAATAAGAAGGATCAAGCCCAACAAGCTCCAGAGCCTTTTTAGCACGCTCTAAAGCTTCTTCTTCACTGACACCGAAATTCTTTGGTCCAAAAGCGACATCTTTGATGATCGTCTCTTCAAATAGTTGATACTCACTAAACTGGAAGACAAGTCCGACTTTGCGTCGCAATTCTTTGAGTTTAGATGTCTTCTCACCAGCTTTGATCGTATAGCCCTCGATCTCTAATGTTCCACTTGTCGGAAGTAATAGGGCATTGAGATGCTGGACAAGCGTCGATTTACCTGAGCCTGTCTTACCGATGATCGCTGTGATCTTACCTTCAGTGATATCAAGATCGACTCTATCTAAAGCTGTCGTCTTATATGGCATATCTGGGGCATAGACATAACTCAGTTCTTTGAAAGTGACCATAGCTCCTCCACGAGGTCTTCGACCTTATTGTGCTCTTGTAGCCTTATACCGACATCAGCGAAAGCTTCCTTCACCTTATAAGTAAATGGTATATCAAGACCGATATCTCTTAATCCCTTGGCATCAGAAAAGATCTCTTTTGGCGATCCTATCTTATAGACCCTGCCTTCATTGAGGACGATGATCTTATCAGCTTTCAAGGCTTCTTCAATATCATGAGTGATCGATAAGATCGTCAATGTATCATCGGTGTGTAAGTCATAGATGATCTTCTTGATCTCTTCTTTACCTGTCGGATCTAACATACTCGTAGCTTCATCAAAGATGAGCAGTCTTGGGCGCATCGCTAAGATACCAGCGATCGCGACTCTTTGTTTTTGGCCACCAGAGAGATTACTTGGCTCTTTATCTAGATACTCTTTCATATTGACAAGGCCTGCATACTTCTCAATGATAGCGTCCATCTTCAAAGGATCGACTTCATAGTTCTCAAGACCAAAGGCGATATCTTCTCTAACTGTGGAAGCGATGAATTGATTGTCAGGATTTTGAAAGACGATGCCCATCATCTTGCGTATCTCAGCGATATTCTCTAATGACATGAGCTTGCCATCAACAGCTATCGAGCCACTTTTGATGGCTAAAAGACCAGCGATGAGCTTAGCTATCGTGCTCTTTCCTGAGCCATTGTGTCCTAGTATCACTGTATATGATCCTTCTTCAACATCAAAACTGACGCCCTTTAAGGCATCATGTTCATTATCATAAGAGAATATGACATCTTTGACTTCAACGATCTTCTTCATAAAAATAAAAGGGTCCTCTAAACCCAAAGACAAACTCGTTTCATCCAGACTATAACTGTCGCCACCTGAATCTCACAGGTTCAGCCAAAACGGCTATCGGGGTATACCGCCGGTCAGGGATCACACCTTGCCCTTAAGTTTGCGCATATATGATAGCACAAATGTCCTTGATGATAAATAATTCAAGACCTGTAAAACTATCTGTGCTATGCTTAATGCACGAATGTATCGATGCTTGTCCTAGCTATCATCTGTACCATCTTAGCGATCTTGATGTTCATGAGAAAGGGCAGCTTCCTTGTCGCTGGTTATAATACGATGTCTGAAAAAGAACGCATGAAAGTCGATAAGATAAAAATGACAAATGCCACGGGCATCATCATGAGCGCTTTTGCGATCACGATGTTTTTAGGAGCGTTTGATACTAGATATATGACTTATCTCTTATTGCCTGCTTTAGCCTTGACCTTGGCTGTCATCTTTTTTGGCCAAAGATACATGCTAAATGAAGATGGCAGAAAAGAATACGATCAAAAAGACCATCGATTGAATAGGGTTATTGCCCTCATTGCCTATATCCTGATCCTCTTTTTTATCTATAGTGTCATGTATACTGGTGAAGTATCATACACACTAGATGATGATCTAACGTTTAGATCATCATATTACAGAGATGAAAGTGTCGATATATCTAAGATCAATAATATAATTGTCACAGATGACCATGACATCGGCATCAAGAAAAATGGCTTTGATAACTTGCGCATCAGATCTGGAAGATTTAGTAATGAAGAGCTCGGTGACTATTTTCTATATGCATATGATGATGCCGAAAGCTATATCATCATCGATGATGGTACGACATATGTCTATGGCTCTGATAATGATGAGATAAAGAAACTATACACAGCACTAGAAGAGTTATATAAATAGATCAAACAAGAAAAATTGAATAAAAAATGAATATGTCAGCACGCCTTATAAGCACTATGTAGATAAAGTCTATTTTATTGTGAGAGCTTATATCCTATGATATACTTAGGCCAAAGAGAAAGAATGATAAAATATATGATAAAGAATCTTTTTACCTATTTACTTTGTCTTTGCGTATTAGTAGGATGCGATAATAGTGAAGACAAAGTCTCGCATAACTACTCATACATCTATATGTATAAGCCATTTTCATCAGAGTACGGCATCAACTTGTATAAAGATGATGCTGACACAATCTCAGATATCATTTTTGATGGATATCATGAAGTATCAGAAGATGAATATAATGCAAATGATACTGTAGATCTTATGGATATGATCGTCATCGATTGTGATGATGATACTTATTGGATCTTAAATAACGGGTATGGGTTTTTAAGAAAAGATGATACAAAGTTCTACATCAAATATGACGATCAAGTCTATGATACTCTTAATGATATAGTTGAAGATCAAAGCATTAGCGAATAACTATATTGTATAAAGCTTAAAAGACATAGATAGGTCTACAGATTTATCTATACCCTCTTTTTTCATACTTACTCTTTTGTGAGGGAACTTTTGGTCCTGCTATTTAGTGTAGCCACATAAAAATAGATGCCGACATTAGATCATTAGATTTTTTAAGTGCACATATCGGTATACACGCTATCCATTATCGATATATCAGATGCCACAAAAGCTTTTATAGCCGTATCGATATAATCGTTATATATCGTAATGATATCTTCATAAGATCGATCATTTAAGTCATAGTATATTTCCTCATCATCCATCTTTATTACAATGATCTCATTGTCATAGAAAGTCAAGATATTTAAAGATCCCTCAACCTTACTCTCAAGACTAAAGACTACGCTATAAGAGTCAGTGCTATCTATTACTTCTCCGTGTGCCTTATCTAACCATTCATACAGATCTTCTTTAAACTTAGTTCTAGCTTCAGCTTCACTTAGATACGCCTCATATTGTTTAGGTAATGATGATCTAAACTTTTCATCTGGAAAATCTATCTCATTTAGATCTATCTTGATCGTCTTGTCATGACCTCCAAGATAGTTTTTCGCTGAATTGAGATGATCGTTGTCTTTTAAAAGTAAGCCAAACCTTTCTATGCTTGGATCATCATTACAACCAACAGCCGCAAAGAGCACAAAGATCACTATCGATAAGATCTTGATAGTTCTATTCATAGTATTCCGCAAGAGGGCATCTTTTGTATACTATTGGTTCTACCCACGTATCATATGCATCACTTGCAAAATATGTATTTCCATGAGAATCATAATAAGTGATCTCATATGCAAATGCCGTATATAGTGTTGATCCGTTTGTTGGTATAACATTCCTTCCGACCAAAGTACCAGTCATTGCTATTTTCCCATACATGACTTCTAGCACTACTCCATCTGTTGTAGGAGAACAAGTGCCACTTAATTCCAATTCATATACTCCACCTTTAGGTTCTATAGAATCAGCTGACGTTGTTTTAGCCATAAACAGAAATGTTGTCATTACAGCTAAAAAAACAGTCTTTTAGACTCAATAGGTGACACAGTAATTTTTAATAAAAGGTGTTATAATAAAATTTATGAATAAAGAGTACGAGATTATTATCAGAGATGTATTAAAGAAATATCGTAAAGATAATTCCCTATCTCAAGAAGCTATGGCTGAAAAGATAAACTATTCTCGTTCTCATTTGGCGAGAATGGAATCTGGTGAAAGATCTATAAGTCCAAGTAGCGCAAAGTATATTATTGAAACCTTAAATATTGATTTCATTATAGACAAAAATACCATCGATGAGTTTAATTCAGTATTCGATAACTTTTATATATCTATAGTCAAAGAAGATAAAACTAGTATAGAAGAATATCATAAATACATAATTGATAATAAAGATAGAATCCTAAAATCTTTATGTATGTATAGATATTATGTATATAATCTGTATTACAGAACATACATAAAAACCCCTATAGATTTAGATGAAATTAAATCTATAGAGAATAGAATTGATTACTTAAGCAACAAAGATAAACAGTTATTCTATGATTTAACTGGTATATATTATCGATTTAATAATAATCCAAAGATGGCCATGACATATTATAAGAAGTCATTAAAGATTAATGAAGACAAGCTAATCTATGCCATGACTCTACTGCATATGGTTCGTATATTTACCACAAGTAACAGATATTCAAAATCAATTAAGTATATTATAGAATCAAAAAATATCTTAAAAAGATACAAAATGAAGGAGAGAGTTATTAACTGTGATATTCATCTAGCTTTAGCCTATTCTTTTATGAAGGACTATGAAGCTAGTATTGAAATCTATAAGAGATTACTTAAAGATCCAGATATTATAAATAATATTTCTAAATACAATATCGTCATTAATAATCTCTTATGGACTTACTTTAGAAGTAATAAGTATAGGAGTATTGGTAATAATATTAAGAAGATACCCGATAAATATAAGATGACTTTGCGAGATAACGTATATGCCATTATTCTTCATTACTACTTTATGAATGATGATAAAGAATCTTTTAATGAATGGGTAGATTACTTTAAAGATGAAGAAGACGACGCACTTCAAAGAATGATTATTGAAATATATTGTATGTATTTTAATGGCACAGATGTAAGGGAGCTATTAGGCAAGGTAAACAGTGCGTCTTCAGATGATGAAGATTATATAATGATACTAAATAGTATTAAAGATAAATTAAAGAGTACTATCTCTAGGATATAAACGGATATAAGAAAAGGAATAGTTTATCTAAGGTTATTAATCTAAGTATAACTCAAATGAGTAAAAAGAGATGGTGTTCTATCATTAGATAGATGAAACCATCTCTTTTATCTTTGTTTCAAAAGTATCTTTATCTATAGTTTATTTTTTATACTTACCGCGTTTCTTACCATCCTCCTTTTTAGAGTAGAAAACATCGGTGAGAGTGTAGTGGACATGTTTATTGAGGATGTATAAAGCCCTAGCTCTTGTCCTTTCAAAATTGATAAGACCTCTAGCTAAGATGACTAGTGTATCAAGCTTTTGATTGATCGATTCAGCTAAGGCATTAGACTGCTTCCGATTATCATAAGGGCGATCGAATGAATTGATGATCTCTTCTTTCCAAGTCTTCATCGTCTTGATGAAACCTTGATAGAAAGTAAGACCTGCATCTTCAAAGTCTTTAAGTACTACTTCGAACTTTTCTCTAGCTTCATCAGGTCTTGTATATCTGATAAAGTCTCTAAACTCTTCTTTAAGATCATATGCACCCTTAAATAAGGGATCGATATCTAAAGCCATCTTGCGCAATTGATAATAATTTAGATATTGACCAAATCTTGCATTATATTTACCTTTACTATGTGGATCAAAATCATAATCATCGCTTAATAAGAGTTTACTCCAAGTCTTAAGTAAGTAGTAAGCTTTACTCTTTTTATCATATTGATTCATGATCTTGATCCGATAGTCATCAAAGTCTTTAGTCAGTATCTTGACGACATGAAATGGATCAGCACATATCTTGGCATTAGGTAACCAAGTTCTAGCTACATCACGATATGCTTCGCAAAGATCGATCGTTACATACTTGACGATAAGTCTTTCTTCTTTAGATCTGCTTTTCAATATATCTAATAGGTTTCGATCAACATTATCGACGATAATAGCGATATAAGGACTTTGCCTTTTGGCTAAGCTTGGTTCATGAAGCTCATCGATCCCAATCGATTCAGTTAAGCTTAGTCTTGGCACGATAAGAAAACTATCGGCATACTTTTGGACCAATGAAGCAGAGACGTGATGTCGCTCTGCAATACTGATATAAGTCTCGTTTATCTTACCGAGATCTTCTAAGATCGCTCTTATGACTGACCAAGATATATTAGTGTTCCTAGGACCAAGATCGACTTCTTCACTGAAACTGCGATGACATACCTTACAAGTGTAGCGACGCTTTTTAAGATAGATGATCGTCTTTCTATGATTCATATCACCACTTAATATCTTGACCTTGTGGTAATCTTTGATGATCACCTTGCCACCACAGTATGGACAATCTAGTGGCTTAGCTTATAGTTTTAAAGTGATGATCAGATCACGATCATCACTTCGCGTATCAAGCTCTTCGATATCATCTTCACTGATATTGAGAGCTGTTGTGATAAAATCATTTATAGGCATATTGCCTTACCTCCTTTTGTTTAACGAGACACGAATGAAACAATCTCATTATATAGAAGGAAGCTTTTTAATACATTTAAAGGTCTATCCCCACTACATTTTAAAGATAGACCCCCCAATGGCTCAATAAACACTAAAATCATGACCCACCAAATGATTCAAAGATACACCCCAACTCCACAAGATTTTAGAGAGCCCGTATTATAAAACCAGATGAAACTGGATTAAGTAAGTATAAGTACTAACCGCTTTTATTTGATTTTAATAACTTAAATGCAATAATGATTAAAGATATAACAACTATAACTCCTATAAGCAAAATTAGTACGCCAACCCAAAATACCGATGCCATTAGATCTTCCAAAGAATTCTATATGCGAATCCATCCATTTCCATCTTCAGATAACCACTCATATTTATAAAAGATATGCCATAAAAATCGCCTAATGTTGCATCCCAACACATAGCCGCTAATGCTGGGGTACCGTTATTTGGTTTTGCTTTTAACACTTCAAATTGTGTGAATGTATGAGAAAAAAATGGCCCGTCCAAAGTAGGCTCTGTAATATAGTTTATTCCTCGATTACTGTTATTAAAGTCACAATTAGCAAGAAAACTCGCTGTATACATTGCAGAACTTTTACTTACGCGAATATCGTAATTACCAGCCGGAGGATTACCTGACCATTCTCCTACACCTTGATCGTAACTATACATAGGAACTATCATTGGAGAACCATCTGGATTCGTTGGTCGGAAATCTAGAACAGTAACACTAATTTTAGTATTACCATCATCATAAATAACATTCTCCCCGAACTTCAAATCATTAATTTGTGATGTCACGTATCCTTCGTTGGTATTTTCCTCAGCAGAAACACAGGCCGGAACCAAGATTAAAACCATTGATATGGTCAAAAAAACGCTTAACAACCTCTTCATTTACTTTAACCTCCATTTTTTTGTTAAGTTTATGTTTTTACATTTTTGAATTATGCGTTGAAACGAACCAAAAACATATAAAACAGGTACTGTTTCAACTATTAAAAAACACCATTTTTATACCTTGATGGATTTAATTTAAACATAATTCATATCCTCTTTCATTTATTAATCGTCTGGGAAATAATCCTTACCAAACGGAGTGATTGCGTAGTTGATATCACAATCACACTTTTCATGAGTGCATATACCATTCACATGATGATGATTACATACTTCACAATATTTAGACTTAATTGGAAGTAGTGTACAAGCTAATGCAATACAAGCGGTTATTATCTTCTTCATTTAATTACCTCTCTTTATAAATATTAAGCGCTTCTATTTATATCTAGATAATAACACCACTAAATTAATTCTGTCTGTGTCAAAAAACTCTAAAAAAACAGTCTTTTAGACTCAATAGATGACACAGTAATTTTTAATAAAAGGTGTTATAATAAAAACTTACAGATAGATATGCTTATACATCGATAGTGAAAGCTATTTTGAATGAAAATAGAGTAGAAGAAATTTACAGTAAATTTGCCCCTCTCATTGCACCGTACGTACGGGTCTCGTATACGGCGCTACATCAGTATTGAATTCATAAACTCTTAAGATAGTATTTAAGTGGGTCGATCAAGCCTGGCATGTCCTTTCCCTTTAGGGATAGGATAGCCGGGCTTATTATATAATTGACCACATACATACC
>CALVCT010000010.1 GCA_944326055.1 uncultured Erysipelotrichaceae bacterium | reverse complement strand
CTCTCACTATCGATGAGGAGCCCATCAAGGTCAAAGATGACAGTATCGATCATTCGCTGACCTCAGCTTCATAAAGATATAAAAGATAATACTCTTCCCAAGTCAGACCACTGTCGTGGACGGCTTTCGCATTCTCGATGCCGACATAACGTATCTGATATGGTGTTCCTTCATAGCCTGTGATCGATCTCTTACCTTCAGGATAGCGGATGATGAAACCATAGCGATAGCCATTATCTTTGATGAATTGATATTCTGCTGTATTGATGAAGTTAGCTAATGATTCATTAGCACTATCGACGATCGTCACGCTGAGACCTGTTTGCGATTCAGAGAAGCCAGGGCGTGTCGTAGCACTATCAGCCTCTTCTGTCGAACTGTAAGAGCCATAGATCATTGCTTGATCTTCATAACTGCGATAGCCATTGAGCGCATAGATCGATAGTCCTTCAGCACTCATCGCATCACACAACATGATGAAGGCATTGTAGGCATCGTTTTCAAGTTCGACACCTTCTGAAGCATACTGTGTCGTCAATGGTACTAGCCTTTGAGGGATATAATCGCCAAGATCGAATTTCTTTGAGACTAGGACTGAACTTGTCCCCAGATCAAGAGCTTCACTTGTCCCTTCATAGGCATTTAGATAGTCGTTATCGAGCGTGAAGTTACCATCGACATTATTCGCTCTATTGCGGATACAGTCACTGGTATAAGTCGATGTGCTCTCAAGCTTGTCAAAGACTAAAAGTGGTACTAGTTCATTGAATTCTAATTCACGAAACAGATTTATCGTTTGATCTTCATCGTAGCCTTTAGCTATAAGACGATCATAAAGCAAGAAATCGTCATCATCGAGGTCTTCACTATAGACATAGAGTTCAAGATAATCAGCTTTGAAACTGTCTTTGGTGACTTCATTATCAAGATATTCTGAATACATGGCACCATCGATGATCTCTTTATCAAGTCTTTTAGCTTTGATCGCATATATCGCCTCTTCACTATAGCCGAGGTCCTCAAGTGATCTTGTCTTGATGAAATCAGGGATCTTGAAGATCGAGATGATCGCTAGAAGAAGAAGTGATACCAAAGTCACAAAACGCTTGTTCAAAGCGCGTTTGATACGTTTTTTCTTTGTGGGCTCACTCATATAGCACCTCCTTGAAATATGTGAAAGGTCTCTTCTTTATTGGCAGAGACTTGAATACTAAAGGGGCTTTCGTCACAGGGTGTGTAAAGCCTAGCTCATAAGACCATAGAGCTAAGTCTTCATCTTTCTTGACTCTATCATTATAGCGATGGTCACCATATAGAGGATGACCTGACGCGGAGAATTGGACACGGATCTGGTGAGGACGACCAGTCTTGAGATAGACTTTTACTAAAGCTAGATCTTCTTTTCTAGCCAATACTTCATAATCCAAGATCGCAAGCTTGCCATGATCAGCGACTTTGACAGTATTCGTCTTTGGATCTTTGATCAAATGATCCTCAAGATGTCCTTTATCTTCGATGCCACGATCTAAGATGCATGCCAGATAGATCTTTTTAAAGTCGTGCTCGGAGATCATCTTTGATAAACGACTAGCCGCTTTGGACGTCTTAGCGAAGACCATGAGTCCACCTACAGGACGATCTAAGCGATGGACGAGCCCAAGATAGACATTACCTGGTTTTCTATCTCTTTCTTTGATGAAATTTTTAAGAGTATTTAAAAGATCGATGTCTTTTGAGGCATCTTCTTGTACAGGCATCATCGGTGGTTTGATGACGACTAATAGATGATTGTCTTCATAGACGATATCGATCATACTCTTTCCCAACGGGTCGTAAGGCCACAAGGTAAGGCGACATCTGTGCCTTCGATCATGATGCCAAGCTCATCTGAAATGATCTTACCTGAAAGATCATCTAAATGGGAGCGCATGACGTTTTCAAGGACTGTCGCAGAATAACCAGTCGTGTAGGAATTGACGATCATAAATAGCGCATCATCAGCTAGAAGTTCTTTACACGAGCTCAGTAAAGTATTGATCTGATCTTTGAATTGGAACATCTCACCTTTAGGTCCTCTACCATATGATGGAGGATCCATGATGATACATTGATACTTACGTCCGCGTCTTATCTCTTTTTGGATGAATTTGAGACAATCATCGACCATGAAACGGATGAGATGATCATCAAGCTTTGAGAGATGCATGTTTTCTTTAGCCCAAGCGACCATGCCTTTTGAAGCATCGACATGGACGACTTCTTTTGCGCCGGCTTTACTGGCTGCCATCGTTGCTGCACCAGTATACGCAAAGAGGTTCAAGACTCTGATGTCTTGGTCTTGATGTTTAGAGATCGTCTCGTAGATATAATCCCAATTAGCCGCTTGTTCAGGGAAAAGACCGGTATGTTTGAAGTTGGTCGGTGAGATCTTGAAAGTGAGATCTTTATGATCGATAGTCCAGTGATCATCCAGATCTTTAAAGAACTTCCAATGTCCTCCCCCTTGTGATGATCTATGATAAGCGGCATCTGCATCATGCCATAGTTCTTTTTTCATCTTTGGCCAGATCGCCATTGGGTCTGGACGGCGTAAGATGATGCCATTCCAATCTTCTAGTTTTTCTTCATCGCCAGCATCTAATAAGCGATACTCATTGAATCCTTTACATGTGATCATGTAATGATTATAGCACGAAGTGAAAATATTACATACCTCACTTAGATGGGACACAGATGATAATGAAAAGATCAGATAATAAATGGTTGACACATAATATAATGCATTGTATAGTATTATACATAAGGAGGGATAAGATGGATGCACAATTAAAGAAAGGTACACTTGAAGTCTGTGTCTTAGCGTCCTTGATCGAAGGTCCTTCATATGGTTATAAGATCGTCAAAGATCTAAAAGATGTCGTCGATATCAGTGAATCGACACTGTATCCGATCTTAAGAAGACTAGAGAAGGGTGAATATCTAACGACGCACAGCGAAGAAGCTAATGGACGTTTGCGTAAGATCTATGAGATAACTGATGAAGGATATGAGAAGATCATGGATTATGTCATAGATTTCAAAGAACTATTGAAGATCTACAAATATATAGAAAGGGGTGTCAGACATGACTAAAGAAGTATTCTTGAAAGAGCTTAGAGAAGATCTAGAGAATTATGAAGTAAACGATATCGATGAGATCATTGCCTATTTTGATGAGATGATCGAGGATAAGAAAGATAATGGAATGGATGAAGAGGTGATCATCGATAGTCTTGACTCGCCTAAAGAGATCGCTCTTGTGCTCAAGGGCAAAGAAGTGAAAGAGGAAGAGATCCGTGAAGGTGAGTATGAGATGTGTGATGGTAGAGTCAGATATACTAAAGAAGCGACTGATCTTTTGAGTATCAGCATCGATATCGCCGATGATGAGATCAAAGTCACAAGAGGTGATGATGATAATCTCTATGTGATATTTGAAGAGAAAGAAAATGATCACTATAAGATCAAAGAAAAGGATCGTGGTTCTAAACTCAAGATCGAAAAGAATACACCTCCGATCTTCAATATCTTTAATAGTAAAGAGCGTGCACTGCTTGAGTTGATCTTACCAAGTGGCTATAGTGGTGAGCTCAAGATCGAGACGGTGAGCGGCAATATCGAAGGCAGTGACTTGAAGCTCAGAAAACTTAGAGCCGAAACGGTCAGTGGTGATGTCGTGATCGAAAATTGTGATATCGAAGATCTTAAAGTTCAAGCAGTAAGTGGCGATATCGAAGTCAAGGATGTAAGGGCCGTCTCTTTGAAGGTCGACAATGTCTCTGGTGATAGTGAAATAGATGTAAAAGCGGATTTCATCAAGACTGAGAGCGTTTCTGGTGATCTTATCATCGATATCAAAGGTGAAGAAAAAGATTACGCGATCTATTATGACAAGCTCATGAAAGATTACAAGCTCAGAACAGAGCTCAAAGATCAAAAACATCTCAAGATGGAATCTGTAAGTGGGGCAATAGATTATCATTTTACAGCCTAGCTAAGTCTGTTATAATGTGTGGGCATGATCAGATTTTCAAGTTTGAATAAAGCCCAGAAGGAAGCAGTAACTGCTCCTGAAGATCATATTCGAGTCATCGCGGGTGCTGGTAGTGGCAAGACCCGCGTTTTGACGATGCGCATCGTCTATCTTATCGACAAGCTCAATGTCGATCCAAGTCGCATTTTAGCTATCACTTTTACCAATAAAGCAGCTGCGGAGATGAAGACAAGGATCAACGAGATGCTAGGTAATGACAACAACACCGTCTGGGTCTCGACCATCCATTCGCTTTGTGTGCGTATCTTGCGGGAGGATATCGGTTATTTCGACTACCCAAAAAACTTTACGATCGTCGATCAATCAGACCAAAATGCGATACTTAAAGAAGCTTATAAAGAGTATGGTGTCGATAAGAAAGATATCAGTTATGGTCGTGTTCTTGATTATATCGGCAATATGAAGACTGAAGGCATCGACCCAAAAAGAGCAGCAGAGCTGACTAATGGTGTCTATATGAATGAGATCAAAGCTAAGATCTATGGCTATTATGTCGAACGTCTTAAGAGTATGTACGCTTTAGATTTCGATGATCTCATCCTTTGGACAGTCGATCTTTTTGACAAGCATAAAGAAGTCCAAAAGAAGTGGTCAAGACATTTTGAATATGTCCATGTCGATGAATTCCAAGATATCGACCATGTCCAATATCGTCTCATCAGACAGCTTTCAGCATATCACAATCATCTTTATGTCGTCGGTGATCCTGACCAGACGATCTATACTTGGCGTGGCGCTGATGTCAATATCATCATCGATTTCGAAAAGGATTATAAAGATTGTCGAACTATCACATTGAGTGAGAACTATCGTTCCACCAACAACATCCTCAGTGGTGCTAATTCTGTCATCCGCAACAACAAGATGCGCCTCAAGAAAGATCTCTTCACATCTCGCGATGGTGGTCCAAAGATCACACACAATACATTGATCAATGAAGAATATGAGGCTTATTATGTTAGACAAGAGATCGAAAGACAATACCAAAATGGGACGCCATATCATGATATAGCGATACTCTATCGTTCAAACTACTTGTCACGTGCTTTAGAGAAAGTACTGATGGAAGCACGTATACCTTATCGTGTCTTTGGCGGCATCCGATTCTATGAGCGCTCAGAAGTCAAAGATACGCTCTCATATCTTAGAATGATCACGACAGCTGATGACTTAGCTTTTTCACGTATCATCAATGCACCAAGACGAGGTATTGGACAAAAGACGCTAGATAGTATCTTAGAGATCGCCAAGCGTGAAGATATGACGATGTATGAAGTAGTGAAGGCTGGTCTCTATCCTAAGATGAAGAGCACTTTAGATAGCTTTGTGAAGATGGTCGAAAGCTGGCGTGACTCTTTAGATAAGGTGACCCTTGAGCAGCTTTTACAAAGAGTCTTAGATGAAAGTGGTTATCGAAGACATTTAGAGGATGAGAAAGAGACAGAACGTCTTGAGAATATCAAATCATTGCTCGATGATATCAGTGAATACCAAGAGATCTATCCAGAGTCGACACTTGAAGAGTATCTACAGATGATCTCGCTATATACAGATAAGAATGTCGATACTGATGTCGACAACGTCAATCTCATGACGATCCATAGTGCTAAAGGATTAGAATTTGAAGTCGTTTTTGTGATAGGGATGTCAGAGGGCGTCTTCCCAAGTGAATTATCTTTAGCTGATGGCATGAGGGGCCTTGAAGAAGAGAGACGTTTAGCCTATGTGGCGTTTACGCGCGCTAAAAGAAAACTCTATCTTACAGACAATAGTTCTTTCAGTTTCGTCACTAAAGGAACGAAGAACTGTTCACGCTTCGTTTTAGAGATCCCTGATGAATATATGGAAGATATCGTCGAGAAGAAAAAGAGCGAGCATCGAAATACCGTCTCGATCTTTGATGAAGAGGATGTCGCCAGTATCAAGACTGGTGCCGTCAAGAAAAACGATAGTGCTAAGCTCAAAGCTGGTGATAAAGTATCGCATCAGGTCTTTGGCAAGGGCGTCGTCGTTTCCCTTACAAACAATATCGCCACGATCGCTTTCAGCCATCCTCATGGCATCAAGAAGATCTTGGCTACACACCCATCGATCGAAAAGATCTGATGTATGATGGAGGTTTTATGAAGAGATTATTAGTGACACTACTTAGCGTCTTCATC
>CALVCT010000009.1 GCA_944326055.1 uncultured Erysipelotrichaceae bacterium | reverse complement strand
TACTATTTCTAGGCAACACGGAGACTTAGCTCAGTTGGGAGAGCACTTCCTTGACGTGGAAGGGGTCATGGGTTCGAGTCCCTTAGCCTCCACCATTTGATAAATCAGCTCCTATTGGAGCTTTTTTTGTAAACTATTTGATATTTCGATGCTTTTTAAGCAGCATATATAGATTATATTTGCAATTCCAATGTGTTTTGATAATTATGAATGACCGAGGACGACAGTAGTTAGTTCCCAAAAAATTCCCTAGCGGTATGGATGCTATAAGTCATCATCTTTTAGTTAAAGTCGTGATTAAGATGAGAAATCCATCTTCATGATATCGTAGAGTTCATTCATTGTTGATAATGCTTTATCATTATCACCATCATCTTTAGCAAGATGATATAAGATCTCTAAGATGCAGATTATGTCGTCTTTATTATCAATATTCTTTTTAGACCTTTTAATATTTCTTCAGCTTTAACTGCGATCTCATTGTGAGAAATCTCATCCATAAAGTCTTTGAATAAAGATATGACATCTGCATCGATCGAGCCATCGTTATAAAAGCGACTTGATCTATACTTCTCATACCACGAGGTAAATAAGTCATTATCATATGTGTGGCAAGCGATATATAGTGCTTGTTTGAAGAAGTTACTAGTAAAAAGGGTAATATCACGCTCTTCATTATCATTTAGACATTTTATAGCCATTTCTTGATCGCCCTTTTTGATATGACAGTATAAAAGATTGGACAAGGCTATGTTGATATTTTGTGTATTACCTCTTTTAATGATGTCATCATAAATAGTGATTGTTTCGATCATCTCTTCTTTTGATTTTATGTCGATGTGTAAGATATGAAGCATATCTTTTATGATGCCATGGACACTCTCGCATAGCCCATATTCACATATATAATCTTAAAAATTATGATCTCTATAATGACTGTGCAATATGAGTCGCTTGCAAAGCTAGCGCGCAAAATAGTCGCGTATTATGGTCATAAGACGATCAAGGCATGATCACAATACTATATATTATGATCCAATTATGAAAATGTGCTTTCAAAAATAAATATTGTAAAGGCTTACATATTAAGCTATACTAAAGCTAAGGAAGAGGAAGAAGAAACTTATGTTAAGTTATGACCCTCATAGGTACAAAAACGGCATCATAGGATAGCCCGATCTATCTGTGTTTCTTATGTTTTGAGTTTACATCTAGCTATAAGATCCAACAAAACATAAGCTAAGTAAAAAAAGAAGGAGAAAGTTATGAAGAGATATATGAAAGCTTTTGTCATTGTAATTGTGATAACGATGACTATGTCTTTAAATGTATTTGCAGATACAATAACGCCAAGAGTTTCTTTAATCCCTTGTCCAGGCTGCGGCAGCGCTATCCGCACTCAAGAGAAAAGAACTTTGGCTCATAGTGGTGAGAGATTTTCTTGTATACATGGCTATAGTAGTGGATTTGACCACTATCGCGTCTATGAAGTCAAGTATGTCGGAAAGTGCTCAAAATGTGGCTATGATTATGAATATGATGCTGGTGAAGAACATATCATTTTCAAGTGCGACAATGGCGCTATCTGACTAGCGTTTCATAATTTGTGATGATAACTGCGGTGTTTGATCATGCGACTTAAAAATATATCGAAGATCTATCATAATAGTGATCACACGACTATAAAAGCTTTAGACAATGTGAGCCTAGAGTTGCCTGATCATGGTCTAATTATCATCCTTGGTTCATCAGGGTGTGGAAAAAGCACCCTTTTGAACATCTTAGCTGGAAGAGATAGAGAATATAGCGGAAAGATCGAGGATCAGATAAGGGCAGATATGATCTCTCAAGATTTTGATCTATTCGAATCATTATCAGCTGTCGATAATCTTTATATAGTGTCCAAAGATAAAGATAAAGTCTATCATTTGCTGGAGGAATTTAAGATCCTTGATCAGCGAACAAAAAAGATCAAAAAACTATCAAACGGTCAAAAACGTCGAGTCCAGATCATTCGAGCACTGCTAGATGGCAGAGAGTCATTACTTTGTGATGAACCAACGGCTGCCTTGGATAACGATATGGCAAATATCGTCATGAAGAAGTTGAAAGACTACAGTAAAGACCATCTAGTCGTTGTGGCGACACATGATATCGCCTTAGCTGAAAGATTTGCTGATCACATCATCAAGATCGAAAATGGTAAGATCATAAGTCAGAATATCGTCAATGAGACTTCTTCCATAAGGAGACGTCTCCCAATAAGAAAAAAGCTTCTATCTGATCATTTGTGGTTTATTTTTACTTATCTGCGATCAAGACTAACTACTATCTTCTCAATAACGTTTATAGTCATCATGTTGATCTTTACTTATATGACATATTCGTTATTCTTGACGATCAAAAGTGAAAGTGATGAAAAGATCGCGTTTCGCGAATACAAAAACCTCATCGTTAGTGAGCCTTATAAGGAAAGACAGACATATGAAGGTCTAGATGAGTTTGTTATCTATGATCAGTATACGAGATCACAGATCCAATCTTTGATCGATTATACTGATGATATCATTGCTGTACAGATGTTTACTGATCCGAATCTATATCTTCCTATGAACTATGAGGGCGCTAAAATAAGAGACATCAGCGAAGAAGAATATAATGTGCTTCTTGAAGGATATTTTGACTATATAAATGATTCATTTTATGAGGATGATATCTATGTAATCGTAAATGATGAGCGCATACCTTTTAAAACGCCATCTATTCCCACTAGCTTACCGGCCTATATCGATGAAAGCTCTGTTAAGGTCGGACTTGATAATGTCGTGGATAATGAATTTGAATTTTATGATCTAGTAAGCGATCGTGATATCTTATTGTATGCTGGCAAGATGCCAAGCGGTACTGATGAAGTTTTGCTTTCGTATAATACTGCTGAATACTTAGCTAGAAGGATGTATTTGACTTCAATTGATGAATTGATCGGAAGAGAACTTAGGTTTGGTATCATGACCAATACAGAAGAAACATCTTTAGATCAAGAAGCTGTTGAATCAAAAGTTACAGTCACTGGTATCAGTACGATCACTTTTCCACAAGGGGACAACACAGTCTTTTTTAATAACGGTCTTATGAACAACGCTTTTTATGACAGCGTCATCAAAAACAAGGATACCTATAAAGCTGATTATGTGAAGATCATGATAGATCCGCAAGTTGATATCGAAGATGCGATCTCAGAGTTCAATTCGATCATCACCCCTAAATATTCAAGATTCATCGAATATAATCTGTCTTATCAAGGCACTGGGATCGCATATAATTCATTGTCGAGCATCTTTGGCTATTTATCTATTCTTGATCTGATATTTTTGATCAGCTATATAGTAGCTAAGATCGCTGATCGAAAACGATATGATAAAGAAGCAAAGATCTTAGCGAACTATGGTTATAATGTAACGTTTGTCTCGATGATCAAGACGATTTTGAATTGTTTCACCAGCATCTGCATCTTCTTGATACTTATTCATATCTTGATACCATATATCAATGAATTGGCTATAAGTTATGGCTTTACGAGTTTTATGACTTTTGATGTATTGGGATGTGTCTTTTTGAGTACTGCTATCACATTGATGATGCTTTTGATCAATGGAGCCATAGAGCGATGATCAAGATCGACCATTTGAATAAATCTTTTAAAGACCAACTTATCTTTGATGATCTGAACATGGAGATAAAAGATCGTGGCATCCATGTGATCGTTGGGGCAAGTGGCACTGGCAAATCGACTCTCCTAAACATGATAGTTGGCACAGAAAAGATCGATAACGGAAGCATATATACAAGCGTCAAGCCGATAATGATCTCACAGAATTATGAGTTGTTGCCGTCATTGACGATCAGGGATAACCTTCTTTTAGGAAGAGAAGAGTCAGAATTAGATAAGGATCTTATCGCCTATTTCAAGATGGATGAGTATCTTGATAGAAGACCAAACGAACTGTCTTTTGGACAAAGACAAAGGATAGGGATCATCCGTACACTGTCTTTTATGCCAAGTATCATCCTTTGTGATGAACCAACAGAATCATTAGATATCACTAACAAGATCTTAGTCATGGACCTATTGAAAGAGTTCTCAAAGGAAGCTATGGTCTTACTGGTGACACATGATCTTGTATTAGCACAAAAGTATGGAGATTACTTTTATAGATTAGAAGATCATAAGGTCGTCAAATATAACAGTTCTATAAGCCGACCATTTAAAGCGAGAAAAGCTATTGTTCCGTCAAGAAAAGATATGCGACGCATCTTTAAAGTTTTAGAGTTACCAAGGGACATCGTCTTGGTACTTTGGAATATCTCATTTTTTATCGTCCTTGCTCTCTTTATTCTATTACAATATTTTTGGTTTAAGATCCCTGAAACGACAGATACACATAATCATAACTATATGTATCTGGCGCGTACATATGGATATGGTTTTCCTTATCAAGCGATGCCAGTGAGTGTTGATAGTTCAAAAGTCACTCCCACCTTTCGCTTTCAAAGTCTTTATAATGGCAAGCGTTACTATAAAGCTAACATCTATCCAGATCCCTTAGAGCATAAAGGTGTCATCATTAATGATAAAGCCAGTGATCTATATGACTTAAAACTTGATGATGAAGTGGTCTTATATTACCTAGTCGATGGTGCTGAATATCCATATCGAAGTACAGTCACAAAGATCATTGAAGAACCGGATATAGATGATGCACAATTATATTATGATCATAATGATTTCGTGCAATATCTGAAGACCGTTCCTTACGATCCAACTTATCTTTATCTTGAAGCTAATGAGATACCACCAGAAGATCAGGCAGCATATCTTGATCTGCGCCCATCTTACTTCGCTTTATATATCCCATACACTGATCAAGAAGCTGTGCTAGATAAATTTGATGGTGATATCGATATCATCGTTACAGCTCCGCTTCTTCAACAAAGACAACAATTTTTAGCTGATACTGCGATCTATCGTCTTATCTATAAGCTCTTTGAGGTCATCCTACTTTTAGCTGTCTTGATCTTGATATTTGTATATCTGCACAAAGATCTAAAACGTATAAAGGATGATTATGCTATCTTGATTTCTCAAAACATGGATATCAAGTATCTTAAAGGTCTCTATGCTTTAAGTAAGATCATCGCTATGTATCTTTCATCTTTAGGTCTTATCATTATCGTAGACTTTATCCTAAAGCATGCAGGAATACAAATGACCAGCAGACTCATTTTGCTGGAATTCTATCTTTTATATTTATTATCGATCATTATCTTTATATTATTTAGTTCTAGCAGCATCAAAAAAGATCAAGTCGCAAAGCTTCTGAAAGATCGTTTTGATTAGAAATAGCAAACATATACTGTCCTAATAAATAAGGGGTCTGACATCAAATATCAAAACTTGATCTTGATATGACGACACTTAAGTTTAAGATACATTTTAGGCATATATAACGTCACTAATGACATTTTTAGTCATTGGTTGCAGTAGTGAAGATATTGATGAAGTCGATGAAGAGCCAAGATACACAACAGTGCCCAATGCATCACAAACTGATATTACAGGAGATATCTTAATAGCTTATTTCTCTTGGGTAGATAATGCGATAGCTTCTGCTTCTGATGTCGATCTCACATCGACGACAAGTACCTCTTCATCTGGCAATGTTGAAGAGTTAGCACAGTGGGTAAGTGAAGCGACAGGCGGTGACCTATTTTCGATCAGAATCAGAGATCCTTAACCCTAATGATTGGGATGGCTGTCTTGATAGAGCTAATACAGAGCGTGCTGAAGATGCAAGACCTGAACTTATACCGACTGATCTAGATATCGCTAGCTATGACACTATCTTCTTGGGTTATCCGATCTGGTGAGGTATTGCTGCTTGGCCTATCGATGACTTTGTGGAAGCTAATGACTTTACCGAAAAGACTGTGATTCCTTTCTATACCTCTTCTTCCTCTGGACTGGGTGAGAGCGGAGAGCTGCTGGCAGAGATAGATGGAACAGGGGATTGGCAAGATAGCATGAGGTTCCGGTCGAGCGCTGACGAGGCGGATGTCCAAGAATTGGTGAATGGACCGGGAATGTAATTGTCAGGAATAGAATATGCAGAAATGTGAGTAGGGTATCCTGCTTTTTAAGTGTCATTTAAAGTGCTAAAAGATATTTTAAATGGCACTTTGAATTTCTTATAACTGTGTTTAATAGGGAAATTTGTCCTGTTAAACAGTGAAGCAGATGGAAACGATATGAATAAATCAGATGCGATTGACAAAGAGAATAATATCAAGTATACTAACAAAAAGTAAATAAATAATTTATATATCGAAAGGATAGTAGTTATGTTATATGAATATTTGAAAGAAAATTACATTCTAGGAGAACCTATTTTTACTGGGGATATTGATATCCCAGGAATGACAGAAGAAAATCTTAGATATCATTTAAAAAAACTTACTGACTGCGGAAGCATATGCCGATTTGATCCGGGAGTATATTATTTCCCTAAAACGGATATTTTCGGAGAGAGGATATCTTTGTCCCCGGACACAGTAGCCCTTCATAAATATATCGTGCGCAGGGGAAAGCGGGTGGGCTACTTTTCCGGCTATACATTGGCAAACCGCATGGGATTATCCACGCAGGTTCCATTTACTCAAGAGATAAGCAGCAATTTTGCTCCGGCATTGGTAAGGAAAATGACGATCAAAAACAGGCAATACATTATCAGAAGACCAGTGGTGGAAGTGACGGAAGAAAATGCGCCGGTGCTGCAGTTTCTTGATTGTCTGAAGGATATTGAAAAATGCACAGATATGGAGCCGGAAAAATGTGGAAGGATTTTGACAGAATATGCCAGAAAAAATGCTATTACAAAGGAAAAAATCGACAGGTTTATAGCAAATTATCCCCTTAAGATATACAAAGCAATATATGAAACGGAGGTGGAGTATGTATCTTCATAAGGATAGAGAAATGTTCAGGGATATGGTAGAACAGACTGCTGAGCAAAGTGGAAGAACACCTATAGTAGTAGAAAAAGATTACTATGTTACACTGATCCTGAAATTATTGTCAGAGCAGCTTGATCTGTGTGTTTTCAAAGGAGGGACGTCTTTATCCAAAGGGTATCATGTAATCA
>CALVCT010000008.1 GCA_944326055.1 uncultured Erysipelotrichaceae bacterium | reverse complement strand
GCACTAGCCTTTTGTCTTGCAGCAACTAGCGCATGGCCTATTTCATGATATGAGACGACGAGCTTTTCATGGTCTGATAAGATCGCATTCTTCTTTTGATAGCCAGCGATGACGACCTCGATCGATTCCTCTAGATCTGCTTGTGTAACGACATCACGCTTATCACGTACAGCTTTTAAAGCTGCTTCGTTGATGATATTAGCTAACTCAGCACCACTAGCACCAGCAGCCATCCTGGCGATGACACTATAATCGACATCGTTTGCCACCTTGATCTTTTTAGCGTGCACTTTGAGGATAGCTTCGCGACCTTCTAGATCCGGTAATTCTACCGGCACTCTTCTATCAAAACGGCCAGGACGCGTCAGGGCTGGATCTAGAGACTCCGGTCTATTTGTCGCCGCTAAGATGATGACACCGGTGTTATCTTCAAAACCATCCATCTCTGTCAAAAGCTGATTGAGCGTCTGCTCTCTTTCATCATTGCCACCCATCACTCCAGTATTTCTCTTTTGTCCGATCGCATCTATCTCATCGATAAAGACGATACAAGGCGCTTTCTCTTTAGCCTGTTTGAAAAGATCACGGACTTTTGAGGCCCCCATACCAACGAACATCTCAACGAACTCTGAACCTGAGATCGAAAAGAAAGGTACATCAGCTTCACCAGCTACAGCTTTTGCCAACATCGTCTTACCTGTACCAGGTGGACCGACAAGCAAGATACCTTTAGGCATCCTAGCACCGATCTTCGTGTATTTTTCTGGATCATGTAAGTAATCAACGATCTCACTTAGTGCTTCCTTAGCTTCATCTTCTCCTGCTACATCACTGAACCTGATACCTTTAGTACTCTTGACATAGACTTTAGCATTTGACTTACCAAGATTGAAGTTCATACTGTTCTTACCACCAAGCTGCTCAGCCATCTTCTTATTGATGAAGTGACCGATGATCATAAAGATGACGATAGGCAAGATATATGACAATAATATCGTGATGATCGGAGAAGTCGGCTCTTCGATATCACGTGTGAAAGTTGCGCCACTTGTGTGCAACCTATCAGCTAAAGTTAGATCCTGCATCGGCGTCGTACGATAGATCGTCTCTTCGCCTTTTAAGGTATAGAGTATCTCATAATCACCGATCTCTACTTCATCGATGGTATTGTCGTCGATCTTATCCATGAAAGTACCATAATCAACAGTCGTGATCTTGGATGAAGTCATAGAAGGCGTGATCAACAGATTGAACAAGAAGATCACTAAGATCACGATCAGATAGTAATAGATCATGGGCTTCTTGTTTGGTTCTTTTATCTCATTCATCATTCTGCTCCTTTATTTCTAGGTGTAAGAGATGGGCATGTAAAGAAGCGATACAAGCCATATCGATAGCATATTCCGCTAAAAGTGCCAATGCTTCCTTATCGTTAGGTCTTTTTAATGCATCGAAAGCCTTGAGGCATTCACGATAGACGATCACATGTTCGATGACATCTTTATTCTTATTGTGTGCTAGATTATCGATAAAAGCATCGTGCTCTCTTTGATAGATTGCCTTTATCTTTTCGATATCAGCTGCATCGTTTTTAAGATCGACCATGTCATTTTTCATCTCTTCATATTTCATCTTTAAAGCATCCATCTTTTCACCTGCATATATTCTATCTTGCATAAAAAAAGATACCATTTGCACATAGCTGGTATCTGTCTTTACATTAATGCGATTGTGTCAAATCAACGCAGTTCATTATAGATCGTATCGACGATCTTATCGATATTTCTTATGTCATCCGCATCAAGTGACCTTATAAGGGCTAGTAAGCCACCTGTATGATAACGGCAGATGATATCGACTTCAAACATACTCTTATCTTCATAGAGCTTGCGCTCTTTCATCGCATCGATAAATAAAGAGCGAATGTAATCATCGAAGATCTTGACTAATTCATCACGATAATTAGTCTTGAGGGTCTCTTCTAGATATGGGCGTGCTTGATAACCCATCAATATCAGATATTTCAAAGCTTTTTTAGGACCACTTAGGTCGTAACGCCTTTTGATCCCATCTTTCCACTTCTCTAGCATCCAGCGAAAAAGATCAGGGATGTCTTCAAAGTGATAATAAAAAGTCTGTCTTGTGATACCAGCAGCTTCAACGATATCAGTGACCGTTAGTTTATTTGAGCTCACTAGTAATTTGACACAAGCTTCAGCTATCGTTTGTTTTGTGTCTAGCATGCCATGATGATAACATGAAACTAAGCAGCAAAAAAGGCTCTTTTGGAGCCTCTTTCATCTTTATGCTTTATTAGCTGAACCGAACTCTTCGACCATCGCTTTACATTTAGCAACGATCGCATCATGACCTGGAGCTAAAAGCTTACGTGGGTCATAACCCTTACCTTCGAGGTCCTTGCCCTCTTCGATGTATTTACGTGTAGCTGCCGCAAATTCAAGTTGTAGTTCTGTGTTGACGTTGATCTTTGAAACGCCAAGTGAGATAGCTTTTAAGACTTGATCTTTAGGGATACCACTACCACCGTGTAAGACAAGTGGTGTACCTGCACATGCCTTCTCGACTTCAGCTAAGACTTCAAAGTTCAGTCCTTTCCAATCAGCAGGATATTTACCATGGATATTACCGATACCAGCTGCTAAGAAGTCGCAACCAAGATCGTTGATCTTCTTGCACTCTTCAGGATCAGCAACTTCACCATTAGATGTGACGCCATCTTCAGTACCACCGATACCGCCTACTTCACATTCGACACTGATGCCTTTAGAATGTGCATATTCGATGATCTCTTTTGACTTCTGCATGTTTTCATCGATAGGATAGTGTGATCCATCGAACATGACTGATGTGAAGCCTGCTTCGATACACTCTTTAGCACCATCATATGTACCATGGTCAAGATGGAGAGCTACAGGTACTGTGATGCCCATCTTATCATGGATATCTCTTACCATATCTGCTACAGTCTTGAAACCACACATGTACTTAGCTGCACCCTCAGAGACACCTAGGATGACTGGTGACTTCATCTCTTCACAAGCTTTGAGGACAGCCTTTGTCCATTCTAAGTTATTGATATTGAATTGAGCTACGGCATAGTGGCCTTCATGAGCCTTTTTCAACATCTCTGTCGCATTTACTAACATTTAAAATCTTCCTCCCTTGTACCTCTTATTCTACACTCTTTTGATGAGCTTTGCACATCAATCGAGCTCATCGATCAAGACGACGGCCTGAGCTTTAGCTCCCTTTCTTTCGCCAATGAAGCCCAGCCCTTCAGCGCAAGTGGCTTTGATATTGATATTTGTGACATCGGTATGTAGATGTGAAGCGATATTTCTTTGCATACGAGCGATATATGGCGCAAGCTTTGGCTTTTCGATCATCACTAGAGCATCCACATTGATGACCTTATATCCTCTTTCACATAACATCTCATACGTCCTATCCAGCAAGATCAAAGAAGATATGTCTTTATATCTATCATCTTTATCGCTGAAGTGCTTACCGATATCACCAAGGCCCATAGCGCCGATCAAAGCCTCGATGATGGCATGCGTCAATACATCCGCATCACTATGACCGAGCAGACCAAGATCGCTTCGTATCTTCACACCACCTAAGATAAGATCTCTACCTTCGATCAGACGGTGGATATCTTCAGATTGGCCAATACGCATCTTTTTCTGCCTCCTTTAGATCATCATAGACATGATCAGTATACTCACACAAGATAGCTTTGTCCTGATGTCCTGCTGCTACTAAGATACAAGGTATAGAAAGCTCGTTTGCGACTTCAAGATCATGTAATGTGTCACCAATGAAGACCATTCCATCTGTATCATCTTGTTTCTTCATCCACTCTTTAGCGATATGGACTTTTGAGCCGGCATAGATGTCTTCGATGCCTAAGATCTCATCAAAAAGGTCCTTGATGCCTAACTCTTCACATTGTTTTTTGAGCTTGTCTGAGCGCGATGCACTTAGTAAGATGTTCCTTGCGCCACCCTCGATATTAGACTGGAGTTGTTCATGGATGTGAGGATAGAGCGCATACTTATCTTTATTAGCTTCATAGACATCCATCCACTCTTGTCCTACCACTTTAAAGTCGAGCTCATCGAAATCAAAACCGACCTTACGATAGTAGTCGATAACTGGAAAACCAAAGACTTTACGATATTCATCTTTAGAAAGATGATCGCGCTTTAAATAACGATCGATCATCGCGTTGATCGCGATAACGCCGACATCGACATCATCAAGCACTGTTCCATTAAAATCATATATGATCGTCTTCATGTCTTAATACTACCATATTAAAAAGAGGATGGCTAATACTCATCCTCTTCTTCATCTCTTACGATCTCTTGATCTTCTTCTTCATCGAAGCGCTCTTCATCTTCATCCTCATCGTCATCTTGATCATCAGATACTTCAACGAATGTATCAGCGAACTTATAGCGTTTTTTTAGATCCCAACGATTCTCAGACAGTTGTGTGAAGCGCGTATCTAATGACATATCACTATAGAAACGTCCGACCAGCGAGACAGATTCTTCCTCTGTGAGTGGTGCCATCTCAATGATCTCTTCCCACATCTCCTTGAAAGCTAGAGGCTTTCTTCTTTTTGAAAGAATATCATAAGCGATATCTGTAAGTGGTCTTCTTTTAGTCATAACTTTCTCCCTATCTTATATCTACCTTTAGATAGATCTTTTCTCCTGTGTCATATATAGCTTCGATATACTGATCTGTGATCTTCAGCATATCACAAGTTACCTTGAATTCTAATGTCTTATCGCCATATGTCAAATGCATATAAGCATCTTCATCTAAGACGATCTTGATCTTTGTGTCGTCTGTCCTTTTTTCGATGATAAGACGATCTTTGAGGGATATGATCTTGTCTTTATGTGCTTCATCGAGCCAGATCGTGTCATCGATCATCTGGCATGTCTTATTCAAGACGATCTCGTCAGCATTTTTAACTGTCACTAAGACTTCTTTCATATTCCGAGAGATATTTTACCTATATATAGACTACTGTCAAGTTAGATGAAAGTTTTTTACATGGACTAAAAGAAAGGCTGTCATCTGACAGCCTGAGGAACTTAGTATGTAGCTCTGTGCAGAGCGAAGAATGACTGTTTAGCTCCACATAGTGGGCAGACCATCGGTGCTTTCTTGCCTGTGTGTCTGTAACCACATTTATCACAGATCCAAACTTCATCTTCATCTTTCTCGAAGACACGTCCACTTTCAAGATTATGAAGTAGAGCGTTGTATCTTTCTTCATGGTCTTTTTCGACCTTAGCGACCATATCCATCTGAGCAGCATACTTTGTGAAACCTTCTTCACGTGCTTTCTCAGCGAAGTCTTTATACATCGTCGTCCACTCATAGTTCTCACCCTCAGCAGCGAGCTTTAAGCACTCAGCGAGTTCTGGCATCTTATCGCCATGTAGAGCCTTGAACCAAAGACGAGCGTGCTCCATCTCATTGCGTGCTGTCTCACGGAAGATGTGAGCCATGTGATGATGGCCTGCTTCTTCTGCTACTTCAGCGAAGTATGTGTACTTATTGCGAGCTTGTGATTCTCCAGCGAATGCTGCTTCGAGATTCTTTTCAGTTTGTGATCCTTTTAAATCCATGATCGATTACCTCCTACCTATATAATAACATCTTTGAATTGAAGTATGTAGTCAGATGCTCAAGGTCATTAGATATCAGATCGTCTATCGATAAAGGTGTTTTGGACATAATGGATGATGTATGATAGAAATATGGAAGAAAAACTATGGAAAGTCATGGATAGACTTATAAGTCATGGTCATCAAGCTTATATCGTTGGTGGTGCTGTAAGAGATATCTTGCTTGATAAAAGACCCAAGGACTACGATATATGTACTGATGCAAGGCCTAAAGATGTGATAGCGATCTTTTCTGATCTTGATATGTTCAAGTCTGGACTCAAACATGGAACGGTCACGATCGTTATCGATCATGAGCCATTTGAGATAACCACGTTCAGAAAAGATGGTCCATATCGTGATGGCAGGCATCCAGATCATGTCTATTTCAGTGATGATGTCTTAGATGACTTAAAACGTCGTGACTTTACGATCAATGCCATACTCATGGATATAGATGAAAAGATCGTCGATCCTTTGGGTGGTAGAAACGATATCCTTCAAAGGTGTATCAGAGCGATCGGTGACCCTTACGTCAGATTCAAAGAGGATCATCTGCGCATCTTGCGTGCCATAAGATTTAAAGCTGAGCTTGATTTCGTTATCGATAAAAAGACTGAAGAAGCGATGTTTATTGAGAAGGATGCCCTAAAGGAGATCTCTAATGAGCGAATGGCTGATGAATTCATCAAGATGGTCAAAAGCAATGACTTAAAGATCTTCGATCGCTATCGGGATATCCTTGGTGTTTTTATCAAGTACAGTAAAGATGTCATCGACTATCGTCAAAGCAATGATCTAAGAGTACGCTTAGCACTGCTTTTCAAAGATGAGCCCGCTCAATTAGAAAAGCTCTTTTTAGGTAAGAAAATGACAAGAGAGATCAAGGAGCTGATCGCATATCAAAACTATGAAGATGATGATCTGACTTTGATCTTTTCAAAAGTAGATCCTGAGCTATTCATCTCTTTCATAGGGATCTTAAAAGGCTTAGACTTAAGTCAGGTATATGATGAAATAAAAGCTTATATCGTCAACGAGAAGACTCTAGCGATAAAAGCCAATGAATTGATGGATATGGGCTATAAAGGCAAGAGACTTGGCCTTATCAAAAAAGATCTTGTAAAAAGGATCTTAGCACAAGACTTAAAGAATACACATGATGATATCATGACATATCTCAAAGAAGTGCTATAATTACCTGGCTATGGAACTTAAAAATATCGATGAGAACACTTTCGATACCTATGTCAAAGAAAGTATCAAACCTCATTTTGCCCAAACTAGCGCATGGGCTAAAGTAAATGCGAAACGTGGCCTTATACCGCACCTATTAGGTCTATATGAAGATGAAAAGCTTGTAGGTTGTGCTCTACTACTTGAGCGCAAGATCTTATATTATTCGACTTTTTATTGCCCGCGGGGCTTCATCGTCGATGGATATGATCGTAGCTTGATCAAAGAGATGACAGAAAGACTCAAAGTCTATGTCAAAGCTCATCATGGTCTGTCTTTTAAGATCGATCCCGATCTCATCATTAGGAAGCTCGATAACGATGATGCGTCGATCATCTATGAAGACAAAGAGAACTTGAGTCTCATTGACTATCTTGTATCACTTGGCTATAAACACAGGGGCTTCACGACGCGTTTTAGCGAGTCTTCGATGCCACGCTTCACCTTCCGCGTCGATATCTCAAGGTCTAAGGAAGAGATACGCGCTTCTATGCATCAGACGACAAGACAGATCCTCAATCGCGAGAATCCCTATGGCATAAAGATCCGCAAGAATGAATTCGCTGACTTTAAAGCTTTCTATCAAACGATGGTCGATACGGCCAAACGCAAATCGATCTTACTTGAACCACTAAGATTCTATGAGACTTTCTATGAGACTCTTTATCAAGAAGATATGAGCGATCTCTTCTCAGCTTCGATCGATAGAGAGAAAGTCATTGCAGTCTACAAAAAAGAGATAGCAGATGAAAGAGCGAAGATCGATGAGCTTTTAGCTAAGCCAAATCGTAAAACAGAGAATCGGATCAAAGATATCACCAATCACATAAACAAGATGGAGAAGTGTCTTAAAGAGATCGAAGACATCAAAGAAGATGAGATCATCTTATCAGCGATCATCACTGCCCGCTTCGCTGACAAAGTCTGGCTCATCCATGGCGGAAATCGTGATATCTTACAATTTCTCAACGCCAACTATATCTTATATAATGCGATCATGATGGATGGTCATGAGCGCGGATATAAGATCTGTGACTTTTATGGCGCTGAAGGTAAGATCGATAAAAAGAGTGACCTTTATGGCTTAGTGCTCTTTAAGAGTCGCTTTGGTGGTGATTATGATGAGTTCATCGGTGAGTTTGACTACGTCGTAAGACCTATCATGCATACTTTGATCACTAGAGCTCTCATCATAAGGCGCAAGATAAGGTTACATTTCGCTACGAAGAAAGGAGGACGCTGATGAGATTCATCACACTGAAAGCCGAAGAGTTTAACGCTAAGACTAGACATCTTCCCTGTGCTAACTTCCATCAGACTGCTAATTGGGGCAAACTCAAGTCTTATACAGGCTGGATCCCTCATCATGTCGCTTTAGAAGATGAAGGAAAGATCGTTGCCGCTTCTTTACTTCTAGCTAAAAAGACACCGCTGTTCAACAGTTATCTCTTCTATGCTCCACGCGGTTTCCTCATCGATTTCAACGATAAAGAGCTTTTAGACACTTTCACAAAAGAAGTCCTTGACTATGTTAAGAAACACAAAGGTTTTGAGCTTTTGATCGATCCTTATCTTGAATATCGTCATCGTGATATCGAAGGAGAGATCATTGATGATGGTTTCGATAATCAAAGTGTCGTCGATCAATTATTATCTTTAGGCTTCCATCACAATAATGGTTTCAACCTCTATAATGAGAACTTACAACCACGATGGCTCTATGTCATCGATATCAAAGACAAGGATGAGAAAGCCATCATCAAAGACTTCAAAAGTGAAGTCAAAAGAAGAGCTAAGAAGAAAGACTTCTTTAAGATCGACTGTCGTGAACTAAAGGCTGATGAAGTCCACCTCTATAAAGAGGTCATGCAGCATACCGCTAAGCGTCGCGGTTTCTTAGATCGCAGTGAGACATATTATAAGCACATGTATGAGACGATGCATGATGATGGTATCTTACGCTATTTCGTCGCCGAGATCGACTTCAGAGAGACCCTAGCCAATATCAAAATGGAACTAGATGCCTCTAAAGCTAAACTTGAAGCACTTAAAGCCAAGGATACACAATTCACCAAGACGAAAAACGAGATCAAAGAAGAAGAAGTGAGACTGACTTCTTATCAAAAGAGTTATGACACTATATCAAGATATGCAGATGGAAGATCAGGTAAACATGTGATAAGTGGCGTCACTTTGCTCACGTATGGTGATGAAGCTGTTCAACTCTTGGCTGGTAACTATGATGAATTTGAGATCCTCTATTCATCGACTATCCTTATCACTGAACTCATCAAGATGATCAAGAAAGAAGGTTACAGCCGTTATAACTTCTATGGTATAACTGGTGATTTCTCAAATGATAATCCTCTTATCGGTCTCTATACTTTCAAAAAGAGCTTTGGTGGACATGTTGTAGAGCTGATAGGGGAATTTGAATATGTCATATCAAGGCCAATGAAGACCTTGTATGAGTTAGGCATTAAATGTTATAATGCGATGAAGAAAGTCAGAGATTGACTTTTCTTTAGCGCCGACGTAGCACAATCGGCAGTGCAACGCACTCGTAACGCGTAGGTTGTAGGTTCAAGTCCTATCGTCGGCACCACTAGCTAACTCGACCTTGTAAGAAACAAGGTCTTTTATATTTAGACACAGTTTTACCTTTATCGCTCCATTTTAAAAGATCTTGCGACATATATGCCAAAATTGCCACCTTCAACACTGAAAGTAGCTCTGCCTTCGATATCAGTCGTCACTTCATGATCTGAGTTGCCACTGATATCGATAAAAGTCTTATTGGCGTTGCGCTTTCCAAGGTCCATGACTTTCATACCGCCAGGTCCATCATCCAAGATGAGTGCAAAGCCTTCATCATCTTTTAGACCTTCATAGGTCCAACCGATGATATCTCTATCATCGAGATAGTCATGGCGCTTGCCACTCATCTTCGTCTTTCTTATATCTAGCATCTTGTCGATGATCTCTTTGAAGGCTCTAGTCTTATATTTATCTATACCATAATAGTCGCCATAGAAGATACATGGATAGCCCTCTTCTCTAAGTAAGATACAAGCGTAAGCCATCGGTTTGAACCAATCCGCTACGACAGTCTGTAGGGCTTGCCCGATCTGTGTATCGTGATTCTCGACAAAAGTCACAGCTTTCTGTGGATCATTTTTGACTAAAGTATCATTGAAGATCGCTCCCATATCAAAATAGCCGCCACCATTTGAGATCTCAAAGAAATGATAATGCAAAGGCACATCAAATAGTGAGTAGCTCCTGTCTATATCTTTGAGATATGAAGTGAGCTCAGCTATATCATTTGACCAGTATTCACCAACAGTAAAAAGTTCTTTATGCGTCTTCTCTCTTAAGAAAGCAAGCCAACCCTTGAAAAAACTATCGTCGATATGTTTTAAAGCGTCAAGTCTAAAACCATCCACATCAGTAAAGTCAAGATACCAAAGACCATAGCGATATAACTCATCTTTTACTTCAGGGTCCATGACATCGACATCAGCACCCATGAGATAGTCATAATTGCCATTCTCACTTGAGACGTCTTTAGACCAAAGCTCATCTTTGAAGCGATAGATCGCCTTATGTTTAGACCTATCATCGTAATCGACGCCTGTAAAATGCTTAGCTGTCCATTTGAAAGTAGAATATTTATCATGGCGCCCTTTAAAATCGAAATGTGTCCAAGCTTTTATCGTCTCACTTTTAGCGATATCTTTATTCCGATCATTAGGATCGCTTTTTATCGCTTCGACAGCGTCAGTATGATCTGCACCCATCTTATGATTGAAGACCATATCGGCATAGATATCGATACCATACTTGTGACATTCCTTTATCGCTTCAAGATATTCATCTTTCGTTCCGTATTTTGTCCTTATCGTCCCTTTTTGGTCAAATTCACCAAGATCATAAAGATCATAGACGCCATATCCTACATCATCTATGCCACTATACCCTTTATAAGCCGGTGGAAGCCATAGAGCTGTTATCCCTATCGCGCTTAGATGTCTTGCGTCTTCCTTTAGTTTCTTCCACAATGTACCATCATTTTCAATGTCCCAATGGAAGTATTGCATCAGAACTCCATTTTTCATAAGACAAGTATAACTACATTTGGTGGATGATGCTAGAAAAAGAGTATCTGTTCACACTGTGCCATGTGTTTCATAATTCATGTTTTTTCTTGTTGACATGGGGCTATCTGATGTATATCATAATGAAGCACAAACATGTGTTACTGTTATGGCACACATGGTAATGTGTGCTATTTAGATAAAAGAAAGGAGATAGAAATGCCAACAATCAACCAATTGGTCAGAAAAGGACGTACTGAGAAGACATACAAGAGTAAGTCACCAGCACTCAACCGTGGCTATAACTCACTTAAGTCACGTCCTACAAACGTCTCTTCACCACAAAAAAGAGGCGTCTGCACGCGTGTAGGTACGATGACCCCTAAGAAACCTAACTCAGCTTTACGTAAATATGCCCGTGTCCGCCTATCTAATGGTATGGAGGTCACAGCTTATATCCCTGGTATCGGTCATAACCTCCAAGAGCACTCTGTCGTGCTTATCCGTGGTGGTCGTGTAAAGGACTTACCTGGTGTTCGTTATCACATCATCCGTGGTACATTAGACTGCGCAGGTGTCAATGAACGTCGTCAAGGTCGTTCCTTATATGGAACAAAGAGACCTAAGTGATCATAGAAAGGAGAAATAGAACATGCCAAGAAAAGGTTATATAGCAAAAAGAGATGTCCTAGCTGATCCTATCTACAATTCGAAATTGGTCACACGTCTAGTCAACAAGATCATGATCGATGGTAAGAAGGGTGTCGCTGAAAACATCCTCTACAACGCATTTGAGATCGTAGAGAAGAAGACTGGTGAAGAACCTATGCAAGTCTTCGAGAAAGCTTTAGACAATGTCATGCCAGAATTAGAGCTCAAGGTCCGTCGTGTCGGTGGTGCTAACTATCAAGTACCAGTCGAAGTATCTGATGAGAGAAGACTCACTCTTGGTCTAAGATGGATCGTCAACTACTCACGTTTACGCAGTGAGAAGACGATGGAACAACGTCTAGCTAATGAGATCATGGATGCAGCTAATGGTGTCGGTGCTTCTGTCAAGAAGAAGGACGATACACATAAGATGGCTGAGGCAAATAAGGCTTTCGCACATTATCGCTGGTAGGAGTTTTGTAAGATGGCTCGTGAGTATGCATTAGAAAATACTAGAAATATCGGTATCATGGCCCACATCGATGCCGGTAAGACCACCTGCACAGAACGTATCTTATTCTTCACAGGTAAGACACATAAGATCGGTGAGACCCACGATGGTGCTAGCCAGATGGACTGGATGGCTCAGGAACAAGAACGTGGTATCACTATCACATCAGCGGCGACGACAGCTTTCTGGTCAGGTAGTAAACACCAATTACCTAAAACTCGTATCAACATCATCGATACACCAGGACACGTCGACTTCACAGTCGAGGTCGAAAGATCACTGCGTGTACTAGATGGTGCTGTCACAGTCTTAGACTCTAAAGCTGGTGTTGAACCACAGACAGAAACAGTATGGCGTCAGGCTACAGAATATAAAGTCCCACGTATCGTCTTCTGTAATAAGATGGACGCGACAGGTGCGGACTTCATGATGTCAGTCAGATCGATCGGCCATAGATTAGCTGCTAAAGCTGCAGCTATCCAGATGCCTATCGGTGCTGAGAACACATTCAGAGGTATCATCGACTTAGTCGAGCGTCGCCAATATATCTATAATGATGATAGCGGCAACAATATCACTGAAACAGAGATCGATGCTCAATTCAAAGACGAAGCTGAGAAACTCAGAGCTGAACTTATCGAAATGGTCGCTGACTATGACGATGAGCTCATGATGAAAGTCTTAGAGGGCGAAGAGCCAACAGTCGAAGAGATCAAAGCAGCGATCAGAAAAGGAACTAACACATCAGAGTTCTTCCCAGTACTATGTGGTAGTGCCTATAAGAATAAAGGTATCCAGTTATTACTTGATGCCGTCATCGAATACTTACCATCACCTGTCGATATCCCATCGATCAAAGGTACTCTACCTGATGGTACAGAAGCTGAAAGACATGCATCTGATACAGAACCATTCAGTGCTCTAGCTTTCAAAGTCATGACAGACCCATTCGTTGGAAGACTCACATTCTTCAGAGTCTACTCTGGTGTCTGCAAGGCTGGAAGCTATGTCCTCAACGCTACTAAAGGCAAACGCGAGAGATTCGGTCGTATCTTACAGATGCACGCTAACCATCGTCAGGAGATCGAAGAGATCGATGCCGGTAATATCGCTGCTGCTGTCGGTCTTAAAGACACGACGACAGGTGATACGCTCTGTGATGAGAAATCTCCGATCATCCTTGAAAACATGGTCTTCCCAGAACCAGTCATCCAAATGTCTGTCGAACCAAAGACAAAATCGGATGCTGACAAGATGGGTGTTGCTCTATCTAAGCTTGCTGAAGAAGATCCAACATTCAAGACTTATACAGATGAGGAAACAGGACAGACGATCATCGCTGGTATGGGTGAGCTTCACTTAGACATCATCGTCGACCGTATGAAGAGAGAATTCAAGGTCGAATGTAATGTCGGCGCACCACAAGTCGCTTTCCGTGAGACGATCAGACAAGGTGCTGATTGTGAAGGTAAGTTCGTCAGACAGTCTGGTGGTCGTGGTCAATATGGTCACGTTTGGATCAAATTCGAACCAAATGAAGAAGGTAAAGGCTTCGAATTCATCGATGCTGTCGTTGGTGGTAGTGTTCCAAGAGAATACATCAAGCCTGTTCAAGATGGACTTGTTGCTGCACTTGACAATGGTCTTGTTGCTGGATATCCAGTCGTCGATATCAAAGCTACGCTCTTTGATGGTTCATACCATGAAGTCGACTCTTCAGAAATGGCCTTCAAGATGGCTGCAAGCTTAGCACTTAGAGAAGCTGCTAAAAAATGTAAACCTGTCATCCTTGAGCCGATCATGGACGTTGAAGTCGTTGCCCCATCTGAGTACTTAGGTAGCGTCATGGGCGATATCACAAAACGTCGTGGTCAGATCAGAGATCAGGAAGAGCGCGGTAACGCCGTTGCGGTCAGGGCTTATGTCCCACTTAGCGAGATGTTCGGCTATGCGACTGACTTACGTTCCTTCACTCAGGGTCGTGGTAACTACGTCATGCAGATGGATCACTACTCAGAAGTACCTAAGTCTATCGCTGAAGAGATCATCAAGAAGAATGCTAAGGATTAAGATTGAATTTATAGATGAATTCATATAGAATTAATAGGAAATCAGGAGGATATTTCAAAAATGGCAAAAGAAAAATTTGACAGATCTAAAACCCATGTCAATATTGGTACTATCGGCCACGTTGACCATGGTAAAACAACTCTGACAGCTGCCATCACTAAAAGATTAGCTGAAAAGGGTCAAGCTGAATTCAGAGCTTATGACCAGATCGATGGTGCGCCAGAAGAGAAAGCTCGTGGTATCACGATCAATACTGCTCACGTCGAGTATCAGACAGAAAAACGTCACTATGCACACGTTGACTGCCCGGGACATGCTGACTACGTCAAGAACATGATCACTGGTGCTGCTCAGATGGATGGTGCTATCCTCGTCGTTGCAGCTACTGATGGACCAATGCCACAGACTCGTGAGCACATCCTACTTGCTAGACAGGTCGGTGTTCCTTACATCGTTGTCTTCCTCAACAAGTGCGATATGGTCGATGATGAAG
Source organism: uncultured Erysipelotrichaceae bacterium (assembly GCA_944326055.1). GTDB lineage: Bacteria > Bacillota_I > Bacilli_A > Erysipelotrichales > Erysipelotrichaceae > JAHHTG01. The sequence goes on along the minus strand of CALVCT010000008.1, from coordinate 7,755 downwards.
AACTTATCGATCTCGTCGAGATGGAAGTTCGTGAACTTCTAAACGAATACGGTTTCGATGGTGACAATGCACCAGTTATCCGTGGTTCAGCTCTCAAGGCTCTTGAAGGTGATCCTGCTTGGGTCGGTAAGATCGATGAACTCATGGATGCTGTAGATTCATATATCCCAGATCCAGTACGTGAAGTCGATAAGCCATTCTTGATGTCTGTAGAAGACGTATTCACAATTTCAGGTCGTGGTACAGTTGCAACAGGACGTGTTGAACGTGGTGTTGCTCACTTAAACGATGAAGTTGAGATCGTCGGTATCAAACCAACACGTAAGACTGTCGTTACAGGTCTTGAGATGTTCCACAAACAGCTCGATGAAGCTGAAGCTGGTGATAACATCGGTGCTCTTCTCAGAGGTGTCAACCGTGATGAAGTCGAAAGAGGTCAAGTATTAGCTAAACCTGGTACAGTTACTCCACACACAAACTTCAAAGCTCAGGTCTATATCCTAACTAAAGAAGAAGGTGGACGTCATACACCATTCGTCAGCAACTACCGTCCTCAATTCTATTTCCGTACGACAGACGTTACTGGCGTCATCACTCTACCAGAAGGTACAGAGATGGTCATGCCTGGTGACCACGTCGAAATGACAGTTGAACTTATCGCTCCTATCGCTATCGAAAACGGTACTAAATTCTCTATCCGTGAAGGTGGTAGAACAGTAGGTTCAGGTAACGTTACATCAGTCATCAAGTAAGATAACTAAACGCTATCTAATAAGCACAGTGTCAAAGCTGTGCTTTTTTATTTTGCCAAAGCATAGTAAACAGAATCTTAATATTTCTTTCTTTTTAGATGGTATATAATGAACTCATAAAGGAGACTTTTTATGAACTTAAATGGAGCCAATAGTAAGAGTACGACGATCTTGAATGGTAAGCCCTTATATGGCTATGATCGTGCCAAACGTATCACGGAAGAAAAACACGGTGACTGGCATGAAAAAGTGTCAAAGTACAGCCGGACGCATATTGGCAAGACAAAGATGATATCTAAAGGATCATCGACCAAAACTAACAGTATTAATGTCATAGTCGTAGTCATCTTTTTGATCGTCATCGCCATATTTATTCTGCAAGCACTGTTTGCGTTTATATTTTCATTATATTAGGAGGAAGTTATGCAGACATTAATCATTATTCTGATCGTTCTTGTCATCATCGCTGCCATCATCATCTCGATGGTCAAGATCGTACCGCAGACCGAAGAATACGTCATCGAATTCTTAGGGAGATATCAGACGACTTGGAAAGCTGGTATCCATATCCTTATCCCGATCTTACAAAGGATCGCTTCAAGAGCTTCCTTCAAGGAACAGTGCGCTGACTTTGAACCGCAATCGGTGATCACAAAAGACAATGTCACGATCAGTGTCGATACTGTTGTCTACTTCAAGATCTTCGATGCCAAGCTCTTTGCCTATGGTGCTGCCAATCCTTTATTCGCTTTAGAGAACTTGAGTGCGACGACATTACGTAACCTCATCGGTGAGATCACACTTGATGAAGCACTCACGTCCCGTGATACGATCAACGCTAAACTGAAATCGATCTTGGATGAAGCGACTGACCCCTGGGGCATCAACGTCTCAAGAGTCGAGCTTAAAAATATCGATCCACCGACCGAGATCAAAAATGCCATGGAGAAACAGATGAAGGCTGAGCGCGAAAAACGTGAAGCATTATTGCAAGCCGAAGCACATCAGGAATCAGTCATCAAAAAGGCCGATGGTGATGCCAAGGCTTTGGTCTTGGCGGCCAATGCCCAAAGAGATGCTGAGATCGCCAAAGCCGAAGGTCAGGCCGAAGCGATCAGAAAGATCTATGAAGCTGAAGCAGAAGGTTTAGAGAGACTGAAGGCTGCCAATATCGATAAAGGAGTCCTCTCCTTAAAATCGCTTGAAGCTTTGGAGAAGTTGGGGAATGGTCAGGCGACTAAGATCATCGTGCCAACTGATCTCACCAAGACCGCAAGTGATCTCTCCGTCATTGGTGAGATGCTTGAGATAAATAGATCTAAATAGAAACTTTTGATCAAAAGCGGCAGGCGAGTCCTGTCGTTTTGTTTCTCTATGAAGTTAGTGATATTCAAAAGCTAAAGGAAAGGTGGATCACTATCTTGATCATACTACGATCGACACTATCGATAACACAAAAGACCATATCCAAGACTTGATCTTAGAGTATAATGTTTTCATGGCTAAAGTAAAAGATATTAGAAATGACATCGAAATAGAAGCTTTGATCAAAGAAGCGAAAGATGAAGGTCTGATCTTTTTAAGTAAAGATGAAAGACCAGAGGCTATCATCATGGATCATCGCTATTATGATGGCCTTATTAGGGATCTGATCGCCACCAAAGAAGATCTCAATATCGTTGAGGCAGAGACTGGTCTCTATCACACAAAGAAAGTCTATGATGCGCTTGGCGTCTTAGATGAAATGGAGAAGAAGTATGGCATTTAAGGCTATGTTTACAGAACTTGCTTTAAGAAGGCTGGAGCTCTATCTTCAAAAAGCACAAGATAAAAAAGATCTCATCGATAAGATGAGAAATGTTTTAACCAGGATAGGATTTGATCCCAAGATAGGCAAAATCAGAAAATACGGTGTTATGAAAGATCGTGGCTACTTTGAATATATCGTCGATGACTATAAGATCATCTATCGTATCGATGATCAGAGATCGAAGATACTGATCGTTGCGATCATCTATGCCCCTCTTCGTCCTTTACCATCTCAAAGTAACTGAGTCTCTCTTCATCTCTTAAAGCATAGCTCTCTTTGATCATCACAAAACCCATCTCAAGAAAGAAAGGCAGAGCAGTCATAGAAGAGTGGACTGTTATCTTCTTGTCTTTTGGAAGCATCGCTACTAAAGCTCTTGCGATGCCTTTTCTTTGATGATCACTTCTTACATATAAAAGATCAAGATAATCCCCATCGAGCGTCATAAAGCCTAAGATCGCGCCGTCTTCATAGACATAGACTTCTTCTCTACTCAATATCTCTAAAAAGCGCTCAAAAGGCAACGAAGACCAAGCTTGACGCTCCTTTAGGCTATACTCATCGCCTGTACTATCTAATATCGCATCCTTGAAGATCTCGTATAAAACGCTGCTGTCTTCTTTTTTATATCTTCTTATCATCGATCTTACCAGCTAAAAAATCATCGATCAAAGACAAGACGACACTTGAAGTCACCTGATCATCAAGCAAGCGGTGTTGACCATCACCTAAGATGACTAACTTCTTATCTTTTGCGCTAAGACGCTTATGATATTTGATCGATGCAGTATACGGGATGAGCTCATCATCAAGGCAATGGATAAAGAGCGTAGGACAAGTTACTCTGTCGATCGCATCCCGACAATTATTGACGACATCGATGAAGGTCGCTGTATATTCACTTGGTAGCGGCGTATAGATCTTGTCTTCTTCAGGCCGCTTAGGACCAAAAGCGTAGCCCTTAGCAGTCGTGATCGTCAGATATTCAAAAGCCGGCGCCAATAAGACTAAGCGTTTGATCTCAAATTTACTGGCTAAGTAGCTAGCGATGACACCGCCCATACTAAAACCGATGAGGATGACCTCTCTTTTTTCTTTTTTGGCTTTGATGATCTCTGATTCTGCCCTTGAGACCCAGTTATACCAGATATTATCTTCTGGATAGCGCTGATCAAAGAGTTCAGGGAAGACCATGTCATACTTATCTTTAAAATACTCTTTAAGTGGGATATATTCATCCGTCCTTCTTTTACCAAAGCCATGGATCGCAATGATCAGCGGACCCTTTTTTACCTTTTTGAAACGATCGAAGAGACCCATCAACTATCACCTCCAGCCTCATATCTTTCTTTTGCCATATCTAATATATCATGCATCGTGTCTTTATCTAAAGCACCACTTTGGTAACCGATATAAGAACCATCAGGTCCGATATAGACGACAGTTGGAAAAGATCCGATATTCAGATATGAAAACATCGTCCCATCATCATATAAAACAGGTACCGTGATATCGTGCTCCTTGATGAACTCATCAGTCGTCATCGAGGAACTTTGTGAATTGATACTATCAGCCATGACATAAAGTCCAACGACATCATCATCAAGTTCACTTACGAAAGCTTCATAATCTGGTATCTCATTTATGCAATAAGTACACCAGGATGCTACGAAATTAAGAGCGATATACTTACCCTCATAATCAGCTAATGTATGTGTATCACCATATTGATCTTTCAGTTCGAATCCATACATCATGAACTTCTCACTGTCGGTGGTCGTCTCTGTACCATTGTTTGCAGCGATGGCTTTCCGATAGTCATCTTCAAGTCTGACGATCTTTCCTCCTGCATCAAAGCTCATATATAGACCAAAGATGAGGATGATGACGCCCGCAAGCTTTGAGAGCCTGATAAGAAAAGACTGGTGTTCTTTAAGTTTTCTCAATAAGACTTCATAGAACAGAGCAATGACTAAAAATGGTATCGTTAGACCAAGCGTATAGAAGACGATCAAAAGATTACCGATCAGTGCTTCACTCGTCGATGCCATGATGAGGACATTGGCCATCATCGGTCCGATACATGGTGTCCAAGCAAAGGAGAAGACTAGACCTAAAAGATAAGCTTTTAGATAGTTCATCTTCGAGATATCGACCTTATCTTTGAAGCTGTGCTCTTTACTTAAAGGCTTTATCTCAATGATCTCTAGTTGCATCAGGGCCAAGATTATGAGAATGATACCGCCGACAAGCGTGATGATATTTTGATAGTCAGCAATAAGATCGCGCAAAGCACTTGAAGCCAATCCTAGGATGAAATAGACTGTCGATATCCCCAAGACAAAAAAGAGCGTTGAGATGAAAGTCGTGACACGGTCTTTTCTAGCATCGCCACTTTTACTGGCGCTTGCTAGATATGACATATATAGTGGGATGAGCGGCAAGATACAAGGTGAGATGAAAGACAGTAGTCCTTCAAGAAAAACACTTATATATAACATCATATCCATTCTAATTGAATATAAAGTACACTAAGACGATGACACCTAGGACGATACGATAATAACCAAAAGGCTTAAAGTCATGCTTCTTGACATAATTCAATAAGAACTTGATGACAAGAACGGAGACGATAAACGCACTGAGCATACCTGCAAATAAGATCAAGTATTCTGTAAAAGTGAAAGCCAATCCGATCTTGATGACTTGAAGTAAGCTCGCCCCAAACATCACCGGTATAGCTAAAAAGAAAGTGAACTCTGTCGCAACTGTCCTATTGACACCTATCATCAATGCACCTAATATCGTTGCACCACTGCGTGATGTCCCTGGAAATATAGCAGCGATCAGTTGGAAGAGTCCGATATATATGGCATCTTTATAACTCAAGTCTTTAAGACTATTGACACGAAATCGTTCACGCTTTTTTGATTCGATGATGATAAAACCGATACCGAACACTATCAACATGATCGAGACGACGATCGAGTTATAAAGGTATTCTTCCAAGATATCATCAAAGAGGATACCGACGATCGCTGCTGGTATGCAAGCGACGATGATCTTAAGCCAAAGCTTCACCGTCGACATCTTGACCTTAAGTCCTGTCTCTTTGGAATAGACGAAAGGATCGATCTTGTGCCACATCGTAACGACGACAGCGATGATCGCCCCAAGTTGGATGACGACTAAAAAGAAGTTCCAAAAGTCTTCGGAGACATCGAGCTTGATGATGTCCTCTAAGATGATCATGTGCCCTGTCGAAGAGATAGGCAACCACTCTGTAACACCCTCGACGACACCAAAAAGGATGCCCTTAAGGATCTCTAATACTGCTTCCATATCAATTGAACGTCACGAGCTCTTCTTTAGGCTCGTCTCCTTTCTCTATCTTATCGACATATAATAAACATGTCTTGTAACCTTCTTCGTCATCGATACAATGGATGACACCAGATAGTCGATAATAACTATCTTTAGTGATGAGCTTCTTATCGATACCGACACAAGTCAAGCCAATAGGCGCGATATCTTCGGCACAACAGACCATTGCCCTTCTACCCATGATAAGAGCTTTTTCATACTGTGGCAGATCTTCCAAAAACTTCACATTGATCGAAAGATGCTTGTTTTCATATTTTTGGGGGTCATTGGCTGCATCCATGTACCAAAGCCCATAATCATAGTCTTCGATGATCAAAGGATCCTGACTTAGATCGAAGATCTCATTATCCGCAAACTCAACGATCTCATGTGCTTCATCTTCAAAGATCAGTTCGATGTGGGGATTCATAGCCTTAAGATTATTGCGGATGAAGAGGTAGTCATCTTCATTTTTGAAGCGGTTGAAGATCGCGACTTCTGAGATCTTGAAATGATCGTACATGAATTGGCGAAGATTGATGATATCGCGTCTAAAAGTCGAAGCGTCGACAACTGTAAGGATCTGAGCGATCTCCCAATCACTGATCAATCCGTGCTCCATCAGAAACTTGGCTTCATTCTCTAAGCCATTACACTCAAGGATGATGCGATCAAAATCGAGTTTGTCGAGATCTTGCATCTTTTTGAGAGTCAGCTCATCTAAAGAATCAAGCTTTATCAAAAAAGAATTCGTATCATGTAGAAAACGTTCATCATAGCTTTCTTCACCATCTTCTAGGATGATGATCATATTGCGATCTTCTGACTCATTGAACCTTGGATCATAGAGCGTCTCTTTGATGACTGAAGTCTTGCCACTATCTAATAGACCATTGAAGATGTAGATGGGCCTTTGGATCATAGAAAGAGCTTCTCCATCTTTGGTCTATCGACCTTTTCTGAAATGATCGTGACGATGCCACTCTTTGAGGCTTTGGCACGCGAGATCATGATATCATCGCCGCTGATGTCGAAGTAAAGACAGTATTCATCACTATCGACGATGCCCTTAGCTCTGACGACTTCATCTTTGATATCTTTTAAGATCGCTTCAAGTTCACTTCTTGTGAATGTTCTTGTCGTCTTTAGGCTATAAGCTTCAAAGATCTCATCGGCGTGATGATGGTGGTGATGATGATGGTGGTCAGAGTGCTCATGGTGATGATGTGAACACTCTTTTAAGATCTCATCATCTTCAAGACAACCATCACAACCCTCGCAATCACAAACATCTCTAGTGATGAGTGAAAAGAGTCTTTGGACATCCATCTCTTGATATGGCTCGTCTTCGATCGCTACTTCATCATTCAACCCCACTAACATATCCTTCACTTCTTCGATCTTCTCTTTAGTGACAAGGTCGACTTTGGATAAGATGATGGCATTAGCGCCTATTACTTGGTCATCAAAAAACTCCTTGAAATTTCGATGATATGACAGGGCCTTCTTCACATCGACAAGGCAGATATGGCTCTTAAGCTTATAGTCATCGTCTTTCATGATCGAGGACATGACTTCTGATAGTTTGCCAACTCCTGATGGCTCGATGATCAAAGACTTCACGTCCATCTTCTTGATCTCATCAAGAGCTTCATAGAGGTCACCTCTAAGACTACAACAGATACAACCACTATTGATCTCTTTGACTTTGAGTCCCGCATCAAAGAGTCCACCATCGATGCCGATCTCACCAAACTCATTCTCAATGAGCATCGGCTTCTCAAATACTTTCCCTTCAAGTAGCTTCTTGATGAAAGTCGTCTTACCTGA
>CALVCT010000007.1 GCA_944326055.1 uncultured Erysipelotrichaceae bacterium | reverse complement strand
ATGATGTGAAGAGTGCCTTACCAAACTGTCGGATCGAGATCATCCCATTATACAATCCTGTAGCTATCCATACTGGACTTGGATGTATCGCTATCCAATACTTCAAAGAGTTAGGAAGCTTTGATTTTATGGTATGATATATAGGTTATGAAAAGAGAAGAAGAACTAAATCAGAAAGCGGTACGCGATCGCTCTTTAGCGAGCCGTCGTGTCAAAAACCGCCAGATCCATCAAGAAGGATACGCAAATAAAGAAACGGTCAAGTCAGAGATCCCAAATCAAAGCAAAGAAAGCAAGACTTCAAATGATGTCGCTAAAAAAGTAACGACGGGATCAAAAACTGAAAATACTGCTAAGACAGCGACACAACAAAAAGAAACTAACAAGCAGGCAAGCCAAAAAATAGCGCGACCAAAGACAAAAGTCATGACTGAGAAAAAGGTCTCCAACTCATCTGATGATCTAGAAGCGACAAAAGTCTATATCGCACCAAATAAGGCACAGGCAAACAAAAAGAAGACGACAGCTAAGACTACCTCATCAAAGGTCATCAAAGTAGCACCACAAGAAAAAGGAAGCTTCTTTGAGAGTCTCAAAAAGAAACGTCAAGCAAATAAAGCTAAGAAAGAAGAAGAAAGACGTTATAACGAGATACAAAAAGGCCGTCCTAATGATGGATCCTCAGGTCCGAAAGGAAGCCGTGGCATCTTTATTTCGGCTGTGGTCGTTTGGACTATCATCGGTATTGGCATCATTGGTGTCATCATCTGTGGCATCATCGGCTTTAAACTCCTTGAAGGTATGCCTGAGCTTGTCCTCACGGACCTTGTCGCCGAAGAATCAAGCGTCATCTATGACGCCAATGATCAAGTAGTTGCTGAACTTGGAGAATATAAGCGAGAGAATGTCGGATATGAAGAGATGCCTAATGTCTTAGTCGATGCTTTCTTGTCGATCGAGGATTCACGATTCTTCGAACACTTTGGTTTCGATATTCCACGTTTTACCAAAGCCTTCCTTGAAAACATCAAATCCGGTTCCTTTGATCAAGGTGGTAGCACTTTTACGATGCAACTCATCAAGAATACTTACTTCCAGATCGATGATGGTGCTAATTCAACACTAGCTGAAAGATCGATCCAAAGAAAAGCACAAGAGATCATCTTAGCGATCGAAGCTGATGCCAAACTGGATAAACGTGACATCTTCGCTAGTTATCTCAATCGCATCAACTTTGGTAACAATATCCGTGGTATCCAAAAGGCATCCCAATATTATTTTGGCAAGGATGTCAGTGAACTTGATCTATCAGACAGTGCTTTTTTAGCTGGTCTCATCAATTCACCAAACGCTTGTAACCCTTATAATAATCTCATCAAATATGATGAAGGAAATATCTATGTCAGTGCCGATGTCGATTATCTTGAGAATGGTACTCAAAGACGCAATGAAGTCTTGGATATGATGGTCTATCATGGTTATATCACCGAAGAAGAGTGTGCTCTTGCCAAAGCGGTAAAACTAGAAGATCGACTAGTAGGTGAAAGTAGTGTCTTCAATGATGTCATTCCTTATTATCAAAGTTATATCGACGCTGTCATCGACGAGGTCACTGAAGTAACTGGTCTAGATCCAACGACAAATTCGATGAAGATCTATACGAACATGGATACATATATGCAACAGCTAGTCTATGATATCCAAAATAGTAACGACATAATCGATTGGTATCGTGATGATATGCAAAATGCCATAATCTCTATGAACAATCAGACCGGAGCGATCGTAGCTATAGGCGGAGGGCGTAATCAAAGCGGTGCTCTTAATTGGAATAGAGCGACGATGTCGAAGATCCAACCTGGATCGACGATCAAACCAGTCTTTGAATACTTACTTGCCTTCGAAGATCTGGGCTGGTCAACAGCTCATACAGTAACTGACCGTCCGATCTACCTCTATGGTTCAGATCATCTCATAGGTAACGCTACTGGTACTTATGATGGCGATATGTTAGTGACAGAGGCGGTCGATAGATCGCTCAACACACCAGCTATCCAAACTCTACAAGCGATCATCGATGAGAAAGGTGAACAGTATTGCGTCGATTTCCTTAACAGTATAGGTATCGATGCCGATCTAGATACTTTCGATCTGCAATATGCGATCGGTGGTAATACATTACAAGTATCACCTAAGCAATTAGCTGGTGCTCATGCCGTCTTATTCAATGGCGGTAAATATATCGAACCACATACAGTCCGCTATATCGAGTTGCCTGATGGTACGACCTATACAGCAGATACCGAGGGCGAGCGTGTCGTTTCTGAAGGTGCTGCTTATCTTGCAGCCTATCTCGAAGAAGATGTCGTTAGTGGCAACTGGTACAACTATACGCAGATCCTCAAAGATAGCTATCCTGTCTACGCTAAGACTGGTACGACCGATTGGGGCGATAGTGGAACTGCTTATGGCATACCTGTTGGTAGTGCAAAAGACTCTTGGCTCGTCTGCTCGACCAACCAATATACCAATGTCATCTGGCTCGGCTTCGATAGAGCTGCAGAAGGAACTTATATAACTAGTCGCGACGACAACATCAATATCAAGGGCCAGATCGGTAACATCCTATTAGATGAAGGAATAGCCCACTTCGGCTATGAAGCTAAAGCCATCGAAAGACCGAGTGATGTTACTGAGATAACTCATGTAAAGGGTCTCTTCCCTTACATCGAACCAACAGTTGGCGAACCAGTAACAGGGCTCATCCTCAAAAAGTATAACCGACTACTGCCAGAGAGCGAGATCGAATATGAGATCCGGACAGGCACACTATCCGATATCGATGTCAGTGTCTCTAACGATGATACGATCAATGTCGACTTTGTCATCTTAGGCGAAGGAGCTGGTGAAGGTATCCAAGATCTCACAGCGACAAGTCTTAGTGGTAAAGTGACAAGAGCTTATGGACGTCTGTACTACCCACGTATACGCTATGTGATGCCAGATGACGTTACCTATAGTGCTGAGTTAAGGATCGATGGTACACTTGTCGATTCTATCTCCACCAGCGATACTTCAACATCATTCGATGTCTACCGAAGCGATCTAATTGGTGCTAATGAAGTAGAAGTCTGTGGATCATCAAGCTCATCAAGTGAACAGTTCTGTAAGGTCATCGATATCAGTGAATTCGATAGTGATACTGCCGAAGACTTCCCACCAAGCGGATTCTTCGATTAAAGCTGACGATCGTCAGCTTTTCTTATACCTCATACATACTAAAAAAGCCTGATATCAGGCTTTATCTATCTTCGGCTTTAAGCGGTCTTTGCATGAGATCGCCTATGGCGATCGATGGCTTTTTGCCTTCATATAAGACCTTATATACTTCCATTGTGATCGGCATATCGATCCCTAGTTCCAAAGATAATTCATAGACTGTCTTTGTCGTCAGGATGCCCTCTGTCGTCTTGGTATTCTCTTTAAGAAAAGCTGAAGCATCGTCGGCTTTGCCTATCTGAAGTCCGGCTTGATAGTTACGGGAGTGTAATGACGAACAAGTGACGATCAGATCACCAACACCATTTAGTCCTAAAAAAGTATCGAGTTTGCCACCCATCGCAATGCCAAAACGTGTGATCTCAGCAAGTCCTCTAGTCATGAGCGCTGCCCTTGCATTATCACCTTGTCCTAAGCCATTTAAAGCGCCTGAAGCGATCGCCATGACATTCTTGAGTGCTGCAGCGATCTCAGCTCCTATGACATCAGTATTCGTATAGACTCTAAAATAATCGTTCGCAAAGAGCTTCTGGATGACGATAGCAGCTTCTTCATCTTCGCACACCGAATTGACTAGTGTGAGCTTACGGACGATCACCTCTTCAGCATGGCTCGGGCCGATCAGTGAGACGACATGACTTACTTTATCACGCATTAGATCTTTGATCTCAAGCGATAGGCGTCTTTTTGTTTCAGGGTGGAAACCTTTAGCTACTGAAATGATCGTAACGGGGTGATCCAATAGATCATATAATTCATTCAACACGCCTTCTAGCGCTTTTACCGGTACAGCAAGTAAAATGATATCAGCATCTTTGACACGATCTATATCATCTGTTGCTTTTAAGTTGGTTGCGATATTCACATCACCAAAGAATTTAGAGTTTCGATGATTGATATTTATATCATCGACCTCATCCTTAGAGATACCATAGATCAAGACATCGTGTCCATTATCGACAAGGACTTGACTCAAAGCAGTCGACCAACTGCCGCTGCCTATGACTCTGATCTTCACTAACGATCCTCCTTCTTGATAGCTTTTATATTGATAGGAACGCCTTCAAAGGCGAAAGCTTCTCTTAGACGATTCTCGATATAGCGCTTATATGAGAAATGCAAAAGCTCTGGATCATTAACAAAAAGCGCAATGACACAAGGTGCACTTTCGACCTGTGAGGCATAGTAGATCTTTAATCGCCTTCCACTGATCGCCTTTGGTGGGTTAGACAGTTGAGCATCCATGATCACTTCATTGAGAACAGATGTCTGGATACGACGATTGACGTTCTCATAGACCTCTTCGATCAAAGGCAATAGTGTATGGACACGTTTATTATTTATAGCACTGGTAAACGCGATAGGTGCATAATCAAGATATTGAAACTCAGTCCTGATCTTTTTCTCGATCTCAGACATCGTATTCTGATCCTTTTTTACAAGGTCCCATTTATTGTAGACGATGATGACACCTTTGAGTGCTTCATGCGCAAGACCAGCTACATGTTTATCTTGTTCGATGATACCTCTTTCACCATCTAAAACGACTAAGACGACGTCTGCTCTATCGATAGCCGCTTTAGCTCTAAGTACAGAGTACTTTTCGATATTCTCGATTATCTTACCTCTTTTGCGTATCCCTGCTGTATCGATCGCAGCGTATTCCTTTCCATCGACTTTGAATACTGTGTCGATCGCATCACGTGTCGTCCCCTCGATATCAGAGACGATGACACGATCTTCACCGACCAATGCATTAGTAAGACTTGATTTGCCGACATTAGGTCGGCCAATGATCGCAAAACGTATCATACCTTCATGTGCATCGATCTTCCTTTTTGGCATCTTTTCGACACAAGCATCTAAAAGATCGCCAACACCGATAGAATGTGAGGCTGATACTGCAATAGGATCTCCGAATCCTAAAGCATAGAACTCATAGATATCATTGATCATCGCATGATCATCGATCTTATTGACAGCTAGGACGACTGGTCTATCTGCTTTACGTAAAAGTTTAGCTATATAGCGATCATCATCTGTCATGCCATCTTGTCCGCTGCACAAGAAGACGATGACATCCGCTTGTTCGATCGCGATCTCGACTTGAGCGTTGATCTCTTTTTGAAAAGGTGCATCATCTAGACCAAAACCGCCTGTATCGATAAGGCGGTAATTATTAGCTAGCCATGTACAATCGCCATAGATACGATCACGCGTAACGCCCGGTGTATCTAAGACGATAGAGCGTCTCTCTTCTAATATCCTGTTAAAGAGCGTTGATTTGCCGACATTAGGTCGGCCAACGATGGCGATGACACCTTCGATCATATCAGCCCTCCTTTATCTTTTCTTTTACGACTTCATAGATCTTTTCAGTTACTTCATCTTGCGATAAGTCGCTGGTATCGATGAGTATCGCATCCTGTGCTTTCTTCAGTGGTGAAGTTTTACGGTTTGAGTCTTGATAATCGCGTGCCTTGATGTCTTCAAAGACCTTTTCAAGATCTGAATCGATACCTTTGATCTTATTTTGTAATACTCTCCTTTTAGCACGTTCTAAAGGATCAGCAACTAAATAGATCTTTATTTCTGCATCAGGTAAGACGACGGTCCCAATATCACGACCATCTAAGATATAGCCTTTATCTTTGGCAATGTCCTGTTGAATAGAGACAAGCGCTTCTCTGACTTTAGGATTCTTTGAAACTAAAGAAGCAGACATGCTCATCTCTTCGGTCCTGATATCATCATTGATGATGGCACCATCAAGGATGATAGTGCCATCAGTCATAAAACTTACATCTGCTTTCCTAAGAGCTTTGACGATCTCATCTTCAGCATCTAAAGAAATATCTTTGACTTTGCATAGATAAGCGACCATTCGATACATCGCTCCCGTATCGAGATGGATATAGCCTAATCTCTTCGCTAAAGTATCAGCCACCGAACTCTTGCCGGCAGCGCTTGGTCCATCGATAGCGATGTTGATCTTCATCTTAGAACAGACTTGGAATGATGCCTTGAGCGACTAAAATGAGATAAGCAACGACAATAAGGACTAAGACAAGAATAACGATAAGAATAATAAGGATGATATTGAGTACACGACTCGATCCAGATTCTTCCTCATATTCTTCTTCCTCTTGGATCTTTGGATTAGCTGTAGTCTTCTCAACTTGAAGAGGCATCGTCTCGTTCATTAAAGCTGCTTCAAGTTCGCTAGCTTCGCCAGCTGGCTTAACGACTATCGTCTCAGCTACATCAGGAGTGCTTTTAACTTCGACTTTATCAGCGTCTAATACCTCGACTGGTCTTTCCTCTTTGACTTCTTCTTTCTTTGGCTCAGCAAAGACGTCTTCTTGTGTTGCTTCAAGATACTGTCTCAAAAGATCACTGACATCTTTTGGTAGACCTTCCATTGCTTTTTTGACTTCCTCGATATCAGGAGTCGATACTGCTTCAGGTTCGATGCGTTTCAAAGTCTCAGCAACTAGAGGTTGCGTTTCGACCTTTTCTGTAACTTCGACCTTCTCTTCTTTCTTCTCTGAGATCTCAGCTACGCTTGGCTCTACTACTTTTGGTTCTTCAGGCTCATCAAGTTCTGACAAGATCTTCTTGATCTCGAGGGTCACAGTATTGCTGAGATCATCTTCGGCTGGTTCTTGTTTGATGCCTCTGATCTCATCGAGTATCGTCTTAGGAACATCGTCAACAGTGACTGAGCCTAATGATCTATTGTAAGCCTTGACTTCATCAAGTGTATTTTTAAGATAGTCATTACTGTTATTTCCTTGCATGAGATCTTCGATCGAGATGAAGTCCTTCTTTTCGACTTCTGGCTCTTTTGCTGCCACATCTTCCACAACTTCTATCTCTTCTTGGACCTGAGGAGCTTCTTCGCTCTCTTTTTCAGTTGTGACTTCTTCTACTTCTTCATCCTTTTCTTCTTTGATCGATGCAGAAGTGTCACTTTCTGGCTCTTTGACCTCTTCCTTTGTATTATCGATGATCTCATCTACATGTAAAATATCGGCGATAGAGCTCTCTTCTTCTTTTTTCTCTACTGTACGATCATCGATATGCTTCTCTACTTCTTGATTCATACGACGTAAGATCGCATCTAAAGAGTCGTCAAGTTCACGTTTTACTTCTTTGATCTCTGAGATCTCTTCTTTGACTTCCATCGTTTCTTTTTCGACTTTAGCGACTTCTTCTTTTGGACTGATCTCTTCTAGTCTCTCTTTAAAAGGCGACAATTCTTCAGTCTTAAGTTCTGTCTCACGACCGTTCTCTAATTGATTCCTCAGTTCAGCATATTTCTGTGTCCTTGTTAGACGAGCCATAGTTTTACCTCCATATAAATAACGAAAGAAGGCTCTGCGAAAAGAGCCTTATCATAGATCAAGCGCGACTTGAATACTTACCATCGATCGTCGAGACTAAGACATGTTCGCCCTGCTCGATGAAAAGTGGTACTTTTATCTCTAGACCAGTCTCGCATTTTGCGTTTTTCAATGCACTGGTCGCTGTATCGCCTTTGACAGCAGCTTCACATTCGACAAGCTCTAGTTCGACCTTGTCTGGCAAGACAAGACCTAAGATCTCGTTTTCATACATCGAGATCTCTACTTCAAGATTAGCAGTCAAGAAGTTCATCTCCCATTTTAGATTATCTTTAGGGATAGCGATCTGTTCATAAGTGTTATTGTCCATGAAGACTAATGAATCGCCATCATCGTATAGATATTGCATCTTTTTCTTTTCGACTTGAGCTTGTTCAACTTTGTCACCACCAGTGAAAGATATCTCATTGATAACACCAGTGCGCAAGTTCTTGACTTTTACTTTGACTATCATTTGGCGCATAGCTGTCTTGTTTCTATCGACATCCAAGACGCTATAAATATTGTTCTCGTACTCGAAAGTTATACCTGGCCTTAAATCGTTTACTATAATCACAATACTCTCCTTAAATAATTTCGCCTTTATATTCTAGTATAAAATAGCGATTTTTTAAAGCTCTTATTACGTCAATAGAGAGTAATCGCTAAAAAACTAGCGATATGTATAACTTTTTATGCCATTTATGTCTCCTTGTACCTCAAAACTGATTTCGTCATGGGTGATGATAAAACTATCACCACTATTTATGACATCTACCAAGCCAGCACTGATATAGTAGTCATCGATGATAATCATTGGATCTTTTTCGATCGTGATGATCTCGTTTCCTTCTTCATCATATTCGATCACCTCTTCAGCTTCATATGTCTTAAGCAAATAATCAAACGTCAACAGCATCTCATACTCACTTATGATGTCTTCTTTGACTTTCTTTAGGTCATCTAAGACCACTAATTTCTTTTGTAAAGAATCACTGTAGGTGACTGTTATCGTGATGATCACTAAAAACAAGATCAAAGCGAAGACCGTCGTATAACCTTTAGGCGATCGTAAGTGCTCTTTCATAATACCTATCTTCTTTTATATAGCTTATATAGATGACACCACTATCTTCATAAAACTGCACTTCACTCACATCGTCTAAGATGAGCTGATAGCCTGGCGAGAGATAGACACGTTCACCATCAAATTTAAGTGTCATCAGCTGATCATTATCTCTATAACTCAGAGCACTATTTGAAAGTTCGATATCATCGATGATGATCAAACGCTTCGATAGATTCAAAAGCGATATCTCATCTTGGATCCGTGTATCATAGATCTCAAAGCCAGAAACGATCTTTGCAAAATAGACGATCACTGGAAACAAGATCAAGATAATGATCAATGTAAGTAGCAGATCTTTCAAGATAAAACCTTTCAACTGCTATACCTCCAAACTTCGACTCTTTCAAGATAAGGCTCTTTGATATATGCGTCATATGCTCTTTCATAGCCTCTTTCGATGCGTAGCGTGGCATCCAAGATCAAAGTCATCATGATGACGATCACAACGACGATCAAGGCATCAGCTAGGATGAAACCTTCATTTTTCATAAGTCACATAACCATTACCAAGATGGATGATGATAGAGCCTTTCTTACCAACTATCGTCTGCGCCATATTGACGTTCCCTGCTTCATTGAACGTTATCGGAAACGATGTATTGATCTCACTGTTCAGTTGTACATCACTTCTTTGAGCCATCGCCTCTGCTTGAGCTAAATGAAACTCATTGATGAATAACTCATCGTCAAGTTCGATCTTGGGATAGTGTGGTAGATAAAGTAAGCTGATAAAGCTGATGATCATTATGACGACGAGAAGCTCTGCCATCAAAAAACCTTTTTTCTTATTCAACATAAGCATGTCCATCGCTAATGACGATCGCTTTCCCATTTGAACATCTTGCTTGCTCTTCAGTGATATAGCCACCATTGATGAGATCGCTGATCGATGATGGGTACTCATTGAAATCGAGCTTATATTCAACGATAGCTGCATCAATGACTTTCGTCAGCGCATCACAACCCACATTCTCTACAGAATCCATGACTTTAGAGACATTGGGTATCGTAAGCAAGAATAAGATCGAGATGATGAGTACGACAACGATCATCTCAAGTAAAGTAAATCCTGCATATCTTTTTTTCATAATTGGCCTCCTAAAACTCCCATAGGGATAAAAAGAATCTGATAGACGAAGATGATCACCAGTCCGATCATGAGATAAGATACGACCTGCGTGACTTTCGCAAGGTCATTACACCACTTGCTGAAACGTTTATAGAATTGCACCATATAGCCATCTAACATGATCTCAAGAGCTCCAGAGTGTTGACCGATCTTGATGAAGCGAGCGATCTTGTCATCAAGGTATGGTATCGTCAAAGCTTTTTCCATCTCTTCACCTTCAAGTAGTGTCTTGTCGATATTCGAAGCAATAAAAGCGATCAGCGGTTCATCATGCATCTTGCGCATAGCATCGATCGTTTCTTTTGTCTTAAGACCTATCGCATAACACTCGCGATAAAAGATGACGAAGCGACTTGTAAGATATTCCTTGATGATCGACGTTGGAAGATACTTCTCAAGTAAGACATAGGCTAAGACGATGCGCTTTGGTCTAAAGAAATAAAGGAAAAGACTCAGTCCCAATAACAGGATCAGAAAGATGATCGTGATCAGTAAATCTAAGACATTTTTGAAGATATATAGTGACGAGACATCGCCACTAAACTCTGACATGCTCAAAAGTAATGGTTCAAAACAATAGCCATTGAAAAGATAGATGCCAACGATGCTGAAACACAAAAGAAGCAATGGATAAGTGAGATCTTTTTGCA
This sequence comes from uncultured Erysipelotrichaceae bacterium, assembly GCA_944326055.1. GTDB lineage: Bacteria > Bacillota_I > Bacilli_A > Erysipelotrichales > Erysipelotrichaceae > JAHHTG01. The sequence continues at coordinate 30,626 of CALVCT010000007.1, read as the reverse complement.
CTTTATCTTTAAGGACTTTCGTCTTTCTATAAAGAGCTAGGGTCAACTCTAAAGTCTTAGCTAGCGATAGGTGATTGATAAGTGCGCTGAAAGTAACTTTTATCTCTTTTACAAGATGATCCTTCAGCACTACTTCGATCAGTTCACCACGATCCAATCGCATCTTTATTGCTTCCAAAAGACTTTCATTACGTTTAGTCTTGATGATGAAGAAGGCATCGTTCAACGACATATCAGTCACTAGAAGCGTGCTTAGCGCTTCTAGATCGTCAAGCGATAATAAGTTCTTGTAAAGCGAGATCTTCGTCGATGAGACCTTGTCTTTGAGCTTCTTTGATCCGATCTTTAAGTCTATAAAAGTCATCTTTCACCCTACCTTTCTCAAAATAATATAAGATATCATCTCTTTCCATCGTCTCATAGATGACGATCTTCTTTTCTGTGCCCTTCCTTTGAAAGAGCCTTTGATTCGATATCCCAATCAGAACATTTTTTAGAGCACCCTTCTCTACCTTAAGCTCAAGCAGACGCTCGATCGCTAAGATGCTACTTCCAGCATGTAAGCTCGTTATGACAAGATGCCCTGTATTAGCTGCTCTGATCGCCATATGAGCCGTGAGCTCATCACGTATCTCACCGATCATGATGATGTCAGGGTCATGCCGTAAGACTTGTTTGATGGCTTCATCATAACCAAGCCCTGCTTTCTCATTGACAGAGATCTGGATGAAATCTTCAGAATGGATCTCGATGGGATCTTCGATCGTAATGATCTTTTTATGTCTGATCCCATGTAGTAGTGTATAAAGACTTGTCGTCTTTCCACTTGATGTTGGTCCTGATGCGATGAAAAGTCCATGCCTTTGTTGCATCATTCTTTTAAAGAACCGGTTCTGTTCATCAGCTATCGCTAAACTTTCTGCCTTCAAACCAAGATCTTCATTAAGGATCCTAAGCACTGCGTTTTCCATCGTTGGATTATGTATCAGCGCAAAACGCAAAGATAGGAACCTGTCATCTAAATACCACTCGAATTGCCCTGTCTGGGGCTTTGTAAGATTGCCGACATCGAGATTAGCCTTGTATTGTAAGTAACGTATCATCTTACGGTCGTCAGGATGACCTTTGACAAGCTTTATCGTATCGGCGATGCGCATCTCTACTTTGGTCTCTGCTTTGAAGTTTGTGAAATGGATATCTGAAGCTTCATGCAAGATCGCTAGACGTAATAAGGCATTGAGTCTCTCTTCCATTTAAAAAGCCTCCTTCATCTTATACATAAGGAGGCTTATCTCGATATCCCTAAAAAACATCGATGATGAGATTCAATTATGTTTAAAGTGTTAAATTAAGCATAAGGCCCTTCCTCTTACTTCAAAAAGGGGTTGTATAAAAGTTCGTGCTCGACCTTTGAGCTTGGACCGTGGCCAGGATAAATGAGATAGTCTGCGTCTAGTTCTTTCAAAATACGAAGCGACATCTTTAGCTCTCGATCAGAACCGCCATAAAGATCTGTACGTCCAACGCTCTCTTTAAAAAGCGTGTCTCCCGTAAAGACCATATCATCAAAAATATATATCACTGAGCCCTTGGTGTGTCCTGGTGTAAAGACTACTTCAAAACTAAAAGGTCCGATCTTCATCGTGCCCTCTTTGATAAAATCGATCTTTGAGCTTATCGAAGCACTGAATGGTCCCATCGTATTAGTCGTCTTAGAAAGTAGTGGATCGACAAGATCTGCATCACTTGAATTCATATAGATAGGACAACCATAATACTCATGTAGATCATCTACGGCCTTGATATGATCGAAGTGACCATGAGTCAAAAGAATGGCATCTACTTGGCCATCGATATGTGTTATGATCCTTTCTTTTTTACCGCTGGGATCGATGATAAGATGTTCACCATCGATGGTCAAGATATATGTATTAGTCTCAAAAGCACCGGTAATGATAGTCTCTACTTGCATATATTAAAAATAAGCTTTCAAAGCTTATTTCTTCTCCTTATGGACTGTCATCTTATTGCATCTTGGGCAGTATTTTTTGATCTCCATCTTCTCAGGATGCTTTTTCTTATTACGAGTACCGATGTAGTTTTCTTCACCACATACTGAGCACTTGAATGTGATATCTTCTCTCATTTATAAAACCTCCATCTTTCAAAGCTCATATATGATAACACATATCATTCTATATCCGCAAGTTATTCTACTTCATCGATCATCTCATCAGTGACCTCATCTGCACTCTCTTCTTGTGCATCCGTTTGAACTTCGTCACTTCCATCATCCCAAAAAGGACAAGCAGATGTATACCCACTATTAGTGACTTCGTCAAGGAAGATACATACATGATCTTCCTCGGTACTTAAGGATGATTCGATACTGTGATAATTATTGAGCAGTGCTAGACCATAGTAAGAGACATAGACATAATTACCACTGCGCATGATGAACTCCATCATCCTTTCATCATATGAGAAAGGATAACTATGTACTTCTGAGATCTCAGCGATTATCTCATCATCGATATTCTTAAACCCACGAGCTAGATCGATAAGCTCATCTTCTGTATAACCAATGATGAGCGGGACCATACTGATGAGACCGTAGTGCTCTTCGCGCATCTCGATAAGAGAGCCATCATCAGTGACAAGATAGGGCTTATCTTCATAGATATAGCCAATGATCTTCTTTTCAGTCACGGTGATCGTTATGATATTGTGGTCATCGTGATGCACATCGACTTCTTTGACTAGCGTTTCATTTAAGATCCTATCTTCGATCGTTCCATCAAAAGTAAGATAATAGATATCATCATCAGTGACTGATGCTAGATCTCGATAATGATCATCATCGAGATAGATATTACCATTGATAGCTATGCGATAGACTTTAGATATAGGCGAGACGGCATATAGAGTAGATATAAGTAGAAGTGAGAAGACGATACCAACGATGAAAAGGCGGTTTCTCATACCGCGCGTCTCATTCTTGTGTCTAGCTTTTTTTCTTTTACGTAAAAAATAGTTAGACTTAGTGATATCTTCTCTTTCTTCTAGCAATTGAAAAGCTCCACTTCCATATGTAGATCGACATCATATGCAGCTTTGACACGATCTTTGATGTAGTTACTTGTGGCAATGAAATCTTCAGCTCTTGCATCGCCGATATTGAGGAGCCAATTTGGATGTTTTTCAGAGACTTCGATACCACGATATCTATAGCCCCTGAGGCCAACTCCATCGATATAGCGCCATGCGTAATCAGTGCTTGGGTTCTTGAAGCACGAACCAACACTTGGCTTATCGAGAGGTTGTGTATTACGGCGACGTTGTAAACGATCCGCCATCAGAGCTTGGATCTCTTTTCTTTCACCTTTGACGATATCAAGTTTACAAGCAACGATCACCAATTCACGATCTTCATGAAAGATCGAGTGACGATAAGAAAAAGCACAATCTTCATTCTTAAGCCACATGAACTCACCATCTTTATAGACCAAGACTTCCTTGACGACATCTTTCATCTCTTTTTTATAAGCCCCGGCGTTCATATAAATGAGGCCACCAAGTGTACCTGGTATCCCACTTGCAAACTCTAGTCCTGACAATCCCTGTGTCGCCAACATATTCGCTAAACGTGGGACGACCATTCCTGCTTCGACATACAGTGATCCATCATCCAAGAACGAATAGTGATCTAGATGTTCAAGTTTGATGACACAACCATCATATGCTTCATCACCACAGACCATATTCGAACCACGTCCGACGAGCTTGTACTTGATCCCCTCTTCTTTAAGATAAGTCATGATCATCTTGAGCCTGTTCATATCAAAAGGTGCAACTAAATATTTGATCGGTCCTCCGATCTTGATCGTTGTGATGTTTTTGAAAGATCTATCTAATGATAAGTCACCATGTGATGACAAGAAATCTATCGTTTCCATAATTCTTCTATCCTCTCTACGATATCCTCTAAGCAATGATCATTACTGAGCGCCCTCGCATTGTTATGAAGGCTATCGAGCTTGTTTTTATCGACTAAAGTCTTCTCTATCATATCCTTCAATCTTCTAGCATCCAGATCCTTCTCTTTGATGACGATCGCTGCATCATGATCTGCAAGTGCCATTGCGTTATAGTATTGATGATCGTTTGGCACATATGGTGAAGGAATAAGGATACTTGGAGTACCTAAAGCTGTGATCTCTGCTAAAGTCGTCGCTCCTGCCCTTGAGATCAGTAGATCTGAGACTTTCATCATCTTGGCACCGTCGACGCGTTTGACGATCTTTATCATCTTACTATCATAGTCTTTAGCTGCTTCATAATGTTTATCACCTGTGGCATAGACGATCTGATAATCTTCATTTCCATCTAGCATATCGAAATACTCTAAAAAGACTTTCTGCACAGACTCGGAGCCTAAAGACCCCAAAAACATGAGCACTGTCTTCTTGTCTAGATCAAGACCTAGATCTCGCAAGATGGATCTATCTTCTTTGACGCTTAGCGCAACAGAACTTTGAGGATTACCTAATACGACGATATTAGGATTCTTGAATTGCTTGAGACTCTCTTCATATGAGACGATGATAAGATCGACTTTTTTGTCCAACATTCTATTAGCTCTTCCAACAAAAGAATTCTGTTCGTGGATCATCGTCTTGATCTTAAGTTTTTTCGCTGCTAAGACAACTGGAACACTGATGTAATTACCAAAGCCGATCACTAGATCTTGGCCATTCAATAATCTTAAACATCGTCTATAAGCACTGTATATCGAGATCAAACTCTTGACTTTTTGAAGGAGTCCACCTCTTGTCGTCTTGATATCAAGACCAATGAACTTGAATCCAGCATCTGGCACTACATCCTTTTCCATCCTATCAAGTGAACCGATGAAAGTCAGCTCGTGTCCTCTTTCTTTAAGTGCTCTCGCTAAAGACAGGGCTGGGTAGATATGACCTCCACTACCCCCTGTCGCTATCACTATCTTCATAATCGCTCCTATCCTCATCTAGATCATCGACTTCTTCTTTATTGATCTTGAGTGGTAACCTTGCTACTAAAAGATAGATCAAGATCGGCAAGATAAAGATGAGATATAGAAGTGTGATGATCACTTTGACTAGATTGTCGACCGTAAATGCTGCTATCAAGATATCTATGCACCATAGGCCTAAAAAAGCAGATATTAGATAAGAGGCTATAACACATAAAAGATAAGCTAATCTACTAGTCAACTTCACGGTCAAATAATAACACATCTTGCAGCTATTTGTGTATAATGACCTCATGAAAGAATTAGTGATCATTGGCGCTGGTCCAGCTGGGATCAGTGCGGCATTATACGCCAAACGTGCAAATATCGATGTCAAAGTCATATACATGGAAAGATCTTCTTTGAATATGGCTCATGAGATCGAAAACTACTATGGTATCGAATCGATCAGTGGTAAAGACTTATACGAAACAGGACTCAAACAAGCTAAAAGACTGGAGATACCTCTCATCGAAGATGAAGTCTTAGGTCTGAGCTATGAAGAACGCTTCAAGGTCATAGGAAAAAAGGCAACATATGAAGCAGATGCGCTCATCCTAGCGCTTGGAGCATATCGAAATGTACCACCGATAAAAAAGATTAAAGAATACGAAGGCAAAGGAGTCTCTTATTGTGCGGTCTGTGATGGTTTCTTCTATCGTCAAAAAAAGCTCGCTGTCTTGGGCAATGGCACCTACGCCTTACATGAAGCTGAATATCTCAAAGCCTTAAGCAAAGATATCTATATCCTCACAAATGGCAAGCCTATCGAAGATGAAGCGCTCCAAGAGTATCAGATCATCGATAAAAAGATCAAGGACTTAACTGGAGAAGAAAAGCTTGAAAAAGTGCTGTTTGAAGACGATACAAGCTTAGATATCGATGGTATCTTTGTAGCATTAGGCAGTGCTGGCAGCGCTGATCTTGCACGCAAGATAGGCATCTTGCTTGATGAGTCTAATAAGATCATCACTGATGAAGACATGCGCACGAACATCCCTGGTATCTATGCAGCTGGTGATGACACTAAGGGCATGCTTCAAGTAGCCAAAGCCGTGTATGAAGGTGCTAAAGCTGCTACCGATGTCATCAAATTCTTTAAAGACTGATATCAAAAAACTGAAGTTTCAAGCTTCAGTTTTATTTTGGATCTCTTTCTTTAACTCTTTTCTGATACCACTTGTCTTCATTATAGCTGCGATAGTAATGATGATCCATAAAATAACTAGCACTATCGAAGATTCGATCGTCACGCCTTTTAGATTGATAATGAACGTCACTACTATAAATCCGATCTGTATTATCCACATGACGATGCGGACCATTGGTACTTCTTTCATCCTAGCATTGAGTTCTCGCATCTCTTTTTCTTTCGCTTCATCAGTATAAGTCCTAAGATCGACATTCATGAGCGCTCCGATAGATGCTCCAAGCGCAATGACAGCTGACCCTATAAAAGCGTGATCGAGATCATATGGCACTTCATTATAGATCAGACCTAAGATGACACCGATAGAGATCATCAAAATAGAGATGATAAGTAGGACTATCGCATCTTTGCGATTCATCTATTGCTTCTTTTCTCCAATACTTCATAAAGCATTATACCGCAAGCTACCGAAGCATTGAGGGAGTTCACATGTCCAAGCAATGGCATCTTGACGACATAGTCACATTCTTTTAGTAATAGTCTAGATATACCCTTGCCCTCTGAACCGATGATGATGACCGTATTCATATCGTAATCTAAACTTGTATAATCGATCTCAGCACTACCATCAGTACCGACGATCCAATAACCTCGCTCTTTGAGCCTTTTGACTGTCTCGACTAAGTTTGTGACTTCAACGATCTTGACATATTCCAAAGCTCCACTAGCTACCTTAGCGACAGTCGGAGTGACATGGACACTACGATCTTTACGATAGATGATGCCATCAACAGCTGCACAATCTGCTGTCCTGATCATCGCACCTAGATTCCTTGGGTCTTCTAGTCCATCCAACATGACGATAAGACCATCGTGATCCCTTATGATATCTTCTAGATCATAAGTCTCATACTCAAAGACTTCCGCCACGATGCCTTGATGATTGCCACCGGCGATCTTGTCGAGTTCTTTTTTTGTGACTAGCGTATATCTTAAACGTTCTTTTTTAGCTATCGAGATATAAGTCTTGTCAGAAATTAGTAGCTCATTCACTCTTTTAGCTTTGATAGCCTCATTGACACTGTTCTTGCCCCAGATATAACTCATAATATCACCTCAAATAATCTTTCTAATCTCTCTAGATCTTTTAGATAGAGATAGCCACAGACCGCTTCAAGACCACTAGCGATACTGTAATCGTGTAAGTTGCCATTTTTGGGAATATGACCTATCGCATTACGTCCTCTTTTGAAGATCTCTTCTTCTTTGTCACTTAAGAAGTCAGAATCTTTGAGTTTTTCATACGCAAGAGTTTGCCCCTTAGCACTTACATAAGTAATGGTGAGTCTTTGTAGGTCGTTTGATCGATGATAGCCCTGAGAAACAAGATACTCGCGGACCTTAAGGCTATAGATCGCATCACCAATAAAGCTCAAGGCTGTTCCGTTTAGTAGATCTGCATCGATCAAAGGATGCCTCTTTCTTGAAGTATCTCACGATACTTGTCGGCACTTTCAAAATCTTTTTGACTCTTAGCTTCTTGCCACTTTTCATATATAGAACGATCTTCAACAGTGAGCGTCAGGTGGTGATAACTTATACCTAAGACATCGAGCATCTTCATCAAAGAAGCTGTTAGTTTAGATAATCTTTGCATATCGACATCTTTAGACCTAACAGTTTGGTTGATGACTTTGACGATATCAAAGATCACACTATAGGCATTTGGTGTATTCATATCATCTTCCATCGCTTCCATAAAGCGTCCATAGTATTCAGACTCATGATCTTTGATCTCTTGATCGTTCAGTGCTAATTTCAATTGTGCTTGTCTTAAAGAATTGAGGACCTTATTGAGCTCTGTCTCACTACTTTTGATGATCTCATCTGAGACATTGAGATCTTGACGATAATGTGCACTGAGTAATAGCCATCTAATGACCATCGCGTCATAATTCTCTAAAGCATCTTTCGCTTTCATGATGTTGCCTAAAGACTTAGACATCTTGACCCCATCAAGATCGATCATTCCGTTGTGCATCCAATAGTTCGCAAGTCCAGTCTTATATAATGCTTTAGCTTGAGCGCGTTCGTTTTCGTGGTGTGGGAAGCGTAGGTCTTTGCCACCGCCATGGATATCGATCACATCACCGAGCTCTTTATGGATCATGACGACACATTCAGTATGCCAACCAGGTCTTCCGATAGAATAGCGGCTTTTCCACTTGATACCCTCTTCTGTCTTCTTCCAAAGTACGAAATCTAATGGCGACTCTTTTTTCGAGTTCTCTTCGATACGCGCTCCTGCCTTCAGATCATCTAAGATCTGATTAGACAAAGAGCCATAATCATCGATACTATTCGTTCTAAAGAAAACATCACCGTCAACTTCATAAGCATAGCCACCCATCACTAGCTCATCGATAAAAGAGATGATATCTTCCATCGTCTCGGTGACACGTGGTGTCTTATATAACTTTTCTGTATTGAGAAGCTTTCTGATCTTTTCGACACGCAAGATCATCTCATCAGTAAGCTCTAATTCACTGATATCGCGCTTCTTAGCTTCATTGATGATCTTGTCATCGACATCAGTATAGTTAGAAACATACTTCACATCATAACCAAGTTCCTCAAATAGCCTTCTAAGTGTATCAAAAACGATCATTGGTCTAGTATTACCGATATGGATATCGCTATAGACGGTCGGTCCACAGACATACATCTTGACCTCTCCTTCTTTGATCGGTCTAAATTCTTCTAGACGTAAAGTCTTGGTATTATATATCTTCATTTCTCTTCCCCTTTCTTAAATCTCCTGAAGTGGAACATATTGATAAGTTTCGTCTTATATTTGAGTGATAGACCACCTAAGACACTGATAATGAATGCACCGACGCTATCAACAAAAAGGTCTGTCATCGTATCATTAAGAGCCATCCTACCGACGAGCTCAGTTCCATCTTCCAACATGAACTTTTGCATATTGAGTCCTAAAAGTCCATCGAAACTATATTCATAGAACTCCCAAAAGACACCCATCGTCACCGCGAAACAAAAAGCAAACAGAGCTACAAAGAGCGGTGAAAGATCTAAAGGTATCTTCTCTGTATTATTGAGGAGCGTGATAACGCTGAAGCCTAAGCTTCCAAGCATCGCGCCTGATATCGTATGCAGGATATCATCCCAATTAGCTACTGTGTAGTAGAAGTTCCTAACTTCACCAAGATAGATAGCACAATACAAGAAGATGATGTAGATGATGACCATTGGTGATGGAACGTCTCTTTTGATACGCCTTTCAATGATGTCAGGAAGGTGCAAAGCTAAAACGCCCAAGATACACTGCACCAACATAAGTGTATAACTACTCTTGACACGGATCGTTGGATCTTCGCTACTGCTTGGTGCTGTGATGATACGTGCAATAACGAAGATGATCGATAAGATCAGCGTTATTAAAGTTACATAATACAAGATTTTCTCAAATTTTGTCTTCTTCATCATTTATCCCTTTCAGATAAAAAGTGTAGATCGTATCTTTGACCATCACTTCTCTGTCTAATTCATTTGATACAAGGACATCATCAGCCTCTATAAGATCGTTTTTGAGCGCTTCGATCAATTCTTCTTCAGAAAGCTTCAGGCTGTTCGGTCGTCCCTTGATCTGCCATATCTTCGTTTCCGTCATCTTCTGTCACCCTACAAACATAGTATACTATATCACGACTCATGAGTTCTTCACGTGTCAGTGTCTCAAAATCACTGATGCCCGAGATCGATGTGATCGTGATCTCATCTCCTGCACAAACGATATCCGTTGTATAACGACCGACTTTTGTCATATCGACTTCAAGACTATCGAGATAGTTGAGGAACTCTTCTTCACTCATCGAAGTCATCTGTGTAAGCGTGATGAGCTCTTGGTCTTCTGGATTCTCGGTATCTTCTGGCAAAGAGTTTTGATCACGAAAGCGCAGATTTACGATCGTCGGTACACTATCATCATACATTTGATCGCCCTTGGCAATGATCTCTATCGTATAGTCGCTACCATCTGTAAACCGTCCAAGTGGGATCGAAAATGAAGTACTAGTCGTCGTCATTGCGATACCAGTTCCGACATCGATACGCAGATTATAAGCACTTGCGTTACTTACAGGGTCGAATTCTATTACAAGGTCTGTCTCCGTGTAACTGATACGGACATTGCTGACACTAGCTAAAGTGATCTTCTGTGAGCTTTCGACATCAAATTGATCATAGTCATTATTACCAACGCCAACGATCTCATCACCGATCAGGGCAACTAGATAGTCTTTGCCTGATGCGATAGCTTTCACATCGCTCCATGAAGCGACCTCCTCCTCTAAGATGAAGTTTTCAGCGATCGCGATATGGACTTTGCCCTCGACATCTAAGACGGCGATGAAGTCATCACCGACTGCGACTTGTCTTAGACCAGTAAGTTCCCTTAATTCATCAAAATCTTGGCCGTCTGAATAATATACGAGCTTTTCATCGACGATAAAAGCACTGATAGTATCAGAGATCGCCATATCAGTGATCCTACCGATATCCGCAAGACAATCTTGTCCTAAGAAATCGCCGAAACTTTCAACTGAACCATCTTCATATACGGCGATGACGACATCATCATCCGCAAAGATATCGATCACATGGTGACTACCAGCGATCGCACAAGCTTCTGCGCCATAAGTGCTGTGACATGTGACATCGCCTTTTGTATCTAAAGTCACGATATGATCATTGCCAGCTTCGACTTTGACGATATCAGTGAGTAGAGCTAACTCATCAGCGATACGTGTAATGAGTCCAGCGCTGACTATCGTTCCATCACTTTTTAAAGCAACAGTGAAATTATTACCTTCTTTGATCTCGATCACATCGCTAAAGTCTAGATCTAATTGTGAATTAGTATTATCGCCTCGGCCATGAGCAGTACCCGTACTATCGATATAGACGACGGATCGATCTGAAGCATCCAAGAGATCATTAGGATGTGAACTATGTACCAATGTTAGACCATCGCTCCCTTTGGGCAATAAGATCAAGGCAACGCTAAGAAGAAGTATGATAACCATTGTTAAGATGATGGTCTTATGGTGCCTTTTCAAAAAGTGTAGATACTTCTCTTTTTTAGCCTGTCTTTTTAGATAAGTGTAATTCTCTTTATCGATATCGTAAGCATCATCAGTCAGATCTAGCTTTTCATCTTCGATAAACAAGGTCTCAACTGGTATCTTATAGAACTTCGCCAATATCTTAAGACTGTCAAAACTTGGCACATCGCTACCATTCTCATAATTCATATAGACAAGCACATCGACGTCCAAAAGATCAGCAATATAGCTTTGTGAATATGAGTAGTGCTTACGTAGAGCTGCTAACTTTTCAGGCAAACGTAACATACCTATATTATAAAGATTTTATTAGCATAAAAAAAGCCATACGTCTTACGTATGACTTTTTTGATCATTATTGCGTGTAACGATTAAAGGTTGCTGAGGTATTTGATCGTTCTTACCATCTGAGTTGTGTAAGAATTCTCGTTATCGTACCAAGCTACGACCTGTACTTGATATTCGCCTTCAGCTACTTTTGAGACCATCGTCTGTGTAGCATCGAAGATCGAACCGTGAGTCTCACCGATGATATCGCTTGAAACGATAGGTTCATCGTTGTAGCCATATGATGGGCTCTCGACTGACTTCATGTATTCGTTGATACCCTCTTTTGTGACTTCCTTATCACTCTTAACGACAGCTACTAAGATCGTTGTTGAACCTGTAGGAACAGGAACACGTTGAGCAGAACCGATAAGCTTACCAGCTAGCTCAGGAATAACAAGACCAATAGCTTTAGCAGCACCTGTTGAGTTAGGAACGATGTTGCAAGCAGCAGCACGAGCTCTTCTTAAGTCACCTTTACGATGTGGACCATCGAGGACCATCTGATCACCTGTATAAGCGTGAACAGTTGTCATGATACCACTGACGATAGGTGCATAATCATTGAGTGCCTTTGCCATAGGAGCTAAGCAGTTTGTCGTACATGAAGCAGCTGAGATGATGTGATCATCTTTTGTAAGTGTTCCTTCATTGACACCGTAAACGATAGTTGGAAGATCGTTGCCAGCAGGAGCAGAGATGACGACCTTTCTAGCACCAGCGTTGATGTGTGCCATTGCTTTCTCTTTCTTTGTATAGAAACCTGTGCACTCTAAGACGACATCGACACCGAGTTCGCCCCAAGGTAGATTATTTGCATCTGGTTCTTTATAGATGTGGATCTCTTTTCCATCGACTGTGATCGAATCTTCTGATGATGAGATCGGATGATCATACTTGCCTTGGCTTGAATCATACTTTAATAGATGAGCAAGCATCTCAGGCTTTGTTAGGTCGTTGATCGCAACGATCTCGTAATCAGGGTCAGCCCACATCTGACGGAAAGCCAAACGTCCGATCCTACCAAATCCGTTAATCGCAACTTTTACTGTCATAATCCTATAATTTCCTCCTTTATGACTCTTTTTTATTATAGGGCCAAGCACACTAATAGTCAATTGTGAAATTCTTGACTAAATGCTTTACTTCGGTCCTCCATCTTCATATATCGAACGTTTGATCTTGATGATCTTTTCGCCCGTCTTCGGGTCGATATCTGTATAGTGCTCATCTTTAGGTGCGATCATCTTTATAGAGCCATCATTAGCGAACATTTCACTGAATAAGTCATCGATCTTAGTCAGATGATCGACGACTTTGCCCTCTTTGACCTCTCTTGCGGTATAGCCACGTTCCCTCCACAAGCGGATATCTTCGCTATAATCACTCAATAAGACCATGAGTTTGATCTTTTCATCCTTTTTTAGTTTGACACCAAGATCATTGAGCTCATGACACAACATGTCATGTGCTTTAGTTACACTTCCTTCAAGCCAGACGTTATGATCGTTTAGTCCTTGAACAGCGATATCGATGAGTCTAATGATCTCATACATCCTAGCATCATCATCTTCATAGTTCGATACTTTATCTTTGAAGCGTATTGATAGCTCTAGTAGATAATCAAAGAGCTCTTCTTCACTGTCTACGTTCTCATAGCCCTGTTCTTCATCAGCATGATAAAAGATATCATCAGGCAAATATAGTGGTTTATCGATATTCTCGATATAGAATTTGCGATATGCGTATTGATCGTCATCGATCACATCAAAGATCTCCTCTGCACTTTTTCCTTCATCTGCAGCTTTCATTACATCATTGATTTCTCTTTGATACTCATCCGCAAAACATCCATCCATCACTAGGCCATCTGGCGTGACGAGAAGCTCAGCGCCACAAGTCTGTAGATAGATATATAAGAATTCGATACTAAAGAACATTGGATCAGCAAAGACCGTGACCTTATAGTTACCTCTTTTACGTGTGAATTCCTCGTGTCTAGTTTGTGCAAAGGAATCTTTCATATAATACATGATGACTTCATAGATCTCTTCTATCGAGATCACACCATAGAGCTTCATCGTCGCTTTGATGATAGCGATCAGTGAACTGATATAGTCTCGACGCATCTGATAAACAACGTTCTTCTCTAATCTAATGAGTTTGTCTTCATAACCCAAGACTTCCAAGAATTCCGCTAAATGCTCATCGCTATCGAAATAAGCGATGCAGAAGGCTTCAAAGAGGGTCTTGTCTTCAAAGATCATCTTTATCACATCGATATAGAATTCCTTCGATTCCGTCTTCGTTTCATCAATAGCTCCTAGCAAGCGCTCAGCCTTATCTTTATCTAAGAAACTTTCATCAAGCTCCATCTCTCGATAAGCCCCTTCAAAGGCAAGCGGAAGCCCTGCTGACCTAGTGACATTATAAAAAACATCGATATTTCCAAGAAGGTTGGCTACGACGATGTTAGCGAATCTTTTTAATGTCTGGACATCAGCATTTAATAATTCTTTTCTCATATACTCTCCACCTTTCATTATACCATAGAAAAAGAAAAACTTGGAATCGATCCAAGTTTGCCTGAGGAACTTAAGAAATTTTAACTACTAGCTGATCATATTAAACCAAAGAATTGTGATAGCTGAGTGAAATGTCCTCGATTTATTAAAAAAAGCAGGAATTTTTCCCTGCTTTATGATCAATACATGCCGCCCATGCCACCAGCAGGTGCTGCTGGTTCAGGTTCTTTGATCTCACCAACAGCTGCTTCTGTCGTGATGAACAAGCCAGAGATACTTGCTGCATTGAGAACAGCTGATCTTGTTACCTTACATGGATCGACGATACCAGCTTTGAACATGTCGCCCCAAGTACCATCTTTTGCGTTGAAACCAACATCACCATCAGCCTTGAGTTGTTCATCTACGATATCGCGACCATTATAGCCAGCGTTCTCAGCGATCTGATTCAATGGCTCGATGAGTGAATCCAAGACGATCCTAATACCTTTAGAAATATCACCATTAGGATCTGTCATCGTTGGTCTGAGCTCACGGTATATCTCAGCAAGACATGCGCCACCACCGATGACCATACCCTCTTCGATCGCAGCCTTTGTCGCATTAAGAGCATCTTCGATACGTAGTTTACGCTCCTTGAGCTCTGATTCAGTCGTTGCCCCGACCTTGACGACAGCGATACCATTAGACATCTTCGCTAAGCGTTCTTTGAGTTGCTTCTTATCATATTCTGATTCAGTGACTTCGATCTTTGCTTCGATCTCTTTGACACGTGCATCATAAGCTTCCTTAGTTCCTGATCCTTCGATGATCGTCGTATGATCTTTCTCGACGATAAGTCTATTACATGAACCGAGATCTTCGATCGTCGCATCCTTTAATTCCATACCTAGATCCTTTGAGAAGAACTTAGCACCAGTAAGGACAGCTATATCTTGTAGTGTCTCTTTTTGATTATCGCCAAAACCCGGAGCTTTAGTAGCTACGACATTGAAAGTACCTCTAAGCTTATTGACGATAAGTGTTGAGACTACTTCATTCTCTAGATCATCAGCAATGATGAGGAAAGGCTTGTTCATTTGAACGATCTTCTCAAGCAAAGGCAAGATATCTTGGATCGTCGAGACTTTTTGATCAGTGACTAAGATGAGTGGTCTTTCCATCTCAACAGCCATCTTCTCACGGTCTGAGACCATATATGGTGAGATATAGCCCTTGTCATAACGCATACCTTCTGTTACTTCTAAAGAAGTATCGAATCCTTTAGATTCATCGACATTGATGACACCGTTCTTACCGACTTTCGCCATTGCATCAGCAATGATCTTGCCTATCTCTTCAGAACCTGACGATACAGATGCGACTGAAGCGATATCATCATTGGTCTCGATCTTATGTGCTTTTTTAAGCAGTGCTTCAGACACAGCCTTAGCTGCCTTAGTGATACCTTCGCGAAGCAGCACTGGATTAGCTCCGCGATCGACTTCCTCGATACCTTTATGGATCATCGATTGTGCTAGTAATGTAGCTGTTGTCGTTCCATCACCTGCGACATCGTTAGTCTTATTTGCGACTTCATAAACGAGCTTTGCGCCCATATTCTCAAAAGGATCTTTCAATTCGATCTCTTTTGCGATAGTGACACCATCATTTGTGATGAGTGGTGAACCATAGCTCTTATCTAAGACGACGTTGCGGCCTTTTGGACCAAGCGTCACTTTTACTGCATCAGCTAGTTCATCTACTCCTTTGAGCATGCTAGCTCTAGCATCTTTTGAAAATCTGATCTCTTTTGCCATATCTTACTCCTATTCTACGATCGCTAAGATATCCTCAGCGTCGATCAAGATATATTCTTCTTCTTCATACTTGACGTCAGTACCACTGTACTTCTTGTACATGACCTTGTCACCTTCATGCAGTGGGATCTCATGCATCTTACCATCGACTACTTTTCCTGTACCGACAGCTACGACTCTAGCGTAGTCCTCATTCTTTTCTTTTTGTGAGAGGATGATACCTGAACTTGTTGTATTAGAAGCTTTTTCCTTTTTTAAAAGGACGTTGTTGTAGAGAGGTTTTATCATGTTCTACTCTCATCTCCTTTCATTACGAGAGGTATTATAAGCACAAAATAGCACTCTGTCAATAAGAGTGCTAATTATTTTCTTCTTTTTTCATTTCGCGATAATGACGCCTACGATCAAGCTCGGTGAGATACTTCTTGCGCAGTCTGATCGCATCCGGCGTGATCTCGACCAACTCATCTTCATTGATGAATTCCAAAGCTTCTTCAAGTGATAATTGTCTAGGTGGAACAAGCTTCATCGCTTCATCGTTTCCCGTTGATCTCACAGCAGTCATCTTCTTGTTTTTGATTGGATTGACTTCCATATCCATGTTTTTTGAAGCGACACCGATGATCATCCCTTCATAGACTTCAGTCTGTGGACCAATGAAGAGTTGTCCTCGCTCTTGGATGTTCCATAGAGCATAAGTCATTGCTTTACCGCTATCACAAGAGATGAGGACACCATTTTGTCTGCCTGGGACATCTCCACGATACGCCTCATAATCGATGAACTTGCGGACCATGACTCCTTCACCCTTCGTATCATTGATGAACTCACTGCGATAGCCAAGAAGACCACGTGTAGGAACATGATAGATGATACGTGTATAAGTACCTTCATCCTGGATATCGATCATCGATCCCTTCCTAAGATTGAGTTTATTGATGACAGTGCCACTGTATTCATTTGGAACACTGCAGACGACCTCTTCAATAGGTTCTAGTGTCTTACCATCTTCGACTTTAAGGATGACTTCTGGCTTTGAGACTGCTACTTCATAGCCTTCTCGACGCATGTTCTCAAGCAAGATCGAAAGATGCAGTTCTCCACGACCTGAAACTTTGAAAGTATCTGTTGTTTCTGTTGCCTCGACTTTGAGCCCGACATTTACTTCAAGTTCTCTTTCCAAACGCTCTTTGATATTGCGTGATGTGACATATTTACCACTTTGGCCTTGAAATGGAGAAGTATTGACCATGAAATTCATCGACAACGTTGGCTCCTCGATAGCGATAGCTGGCATCGGATCTGGACGATTGAGTGTACAGACCGTGTCACCGATCTCGATATCAGCAATACCACTGATGAGTACGATATCGCCAGCCTGTGCTTCTTTGATCGCTACTCGCTTTAATCCCTGATAGTTATAAAGGTTGGCGATCTTGGCACTTTTACTTAGACCATTTTCGTTGCAAAGCGTGATATTTTCATTGGC
This sequence comes from uncultured Erysipelotrichaceae bacterium, assembly GCA_944326055.1. Classification (GTDB taxonomy): domain Bacteria; phylum Bacillota_I; class Bacilli_A; order Erysipelotrichales; family Erysipelotrichaceae; genus JAHHTG01. Next base: position 13,139 of record CALVCT010000007.1, on the reverse strand, counting down.
TTTGATGATACCACTATAGACTCTACCGATACCGATGCGTCCGATATAATCATCATAGGCTAGTGCACTGACTTGCATCTTGAGATCTTTATCTAAAAGATCAGGATAATAAGCCGTCCTTAAAACGATAGTCTCAAAGAGTGGTGTGATATCTTCATTAGTATCATCGATCTCATAACGTACGACGCCTTCTTTTGCCACACCATACAGTATAGGGAAGTCTAATTGTTCATCACTAGCACCGAGTTCGATGAATAGATCATATACTTCATCAATGACTTCTTTGGCTCTTTGATCCTTCTTATCAACTTTATTGATGAGAAGGATAGGCTTAAGATCTGCTTCTAAAGACTTTTTTAGGACAAAGCGCGTCTGAGGCATCGGACCTTCACTTGAATCGACCAGTAAGATGACCGTATCGACCGTCTTGATGATGCGCTCTACTTCGCTTGAGAAATCAGCGTGTCCTGGTGTATCGACGATATTGATCTTATAGTCTTTATAGTTCACACTACAGTTCTTCGAATAGATCGTGATGCCTCTTTCTCTTTCAAGATCATTTGAATCCATGACGCAATCAACGACTTCTTCGTGCTCTGAAAATACATGAGACTGCTTCAAAAAAGCATCGACTAACGTGCTCTTTCCAGCATCTACATGGGCAATAACAGCCACATTTATAATCTTCCTGAATTCCATACGGACGATATTATAGATTTCTTGATTGACATTTTCAACAAGAACTTTTACAATATCGTTTGCGCACCAGTGGCGGAATTGGTAGACGCGCACGCTTGAGGGGCGTGTGAGTAATCGTGCAAGTTCAAATCTTGTCTGGTGCACCATATATGTCCATAACTGTCTTTATAGACAGTTTTTTATTGTCACAACAAAATAGAGCATCAGCTCCGTAAGATCGTCCTTCTAATCATTCAATATCCTTTCAGCATCATCTCTATATTCCTTACTAAACAGCACATTATCGACTTGAATATAGATATCGAAGAGATCGAAAATACAGATATCTTCATCACATACTCATTTCTGATCTATGCTCACTTTTACCGGTATGGTCTTCAAGTCGTATTGAACTTTATTAAATGATGACATCGATCATCAGTCAGTATAAAACTATTAGTAAAGATCCCACATTTAGTTCGTTTACTTTCTTTAGATCAAAACCTTCATCAAGATAGCCATGTTTCTCTAAAAAGTAGTTATAGTCTTGAAAGCTTTATGATCGCCATCATACTCTAATGTTTAGATCTCAATAGAAGATAAACTGTTACTATCGCAAGACGTTAATGGTAAATATGATCAATGATCACGCCAATAACCTTTTCATTACATATTTAAAGTATTTATCATCTCTTTATCTTACTTGTATTTGATCATTTTCAATATCCAGTGTATTGAAGAAAAAATGATGAACAAAACGACAATCAGATTTATGATCACGAAGTTAACTGCATACTGATCGCCTGCTATGAAGCTTTCATATATATTGCTTATGGTCATTGCTTCCCTGTTATGCTCGATCGCTACTGCTGGTGCAAATCTCATAAGACTGACCACGTCAAAAAATAAAGCACATAATATAACTATGACTATGATCATATATTTCATCAGTTTCTTTTTCATCACTAGATACCTTACCGAATGGCATAAAACTTCAATCGATCATAAAGTAGATGATCATCTTTCATCATCCATAGTATCGCTCATGTTCGCTCAGATCATGCTTCTTTCACTATAGTGCTTGATAATTCCTTTCGCATCGTTTTAACACACTATACAGTTGATGGATATAGACATTAGAAAATAGACCTCGATAGGTCTATCTTACATCTCCGTTTTTATACCTCTGAGAATCATAACGTAGCATACGGTCACCTTTTCTCCGACCCTAGTCTAACATTAAATGTAAGCATTTACAATACGAACTATATATGACTCATCTTATGACATATGAAGAGGACGAACTTGAAAGATCAAAGGATGAGATGCTCATAAATGCTTTATATCTTGTATAATTGATGTCATGGATAAAGAAAGTGGCAATAGATTGGCTAAGGCTCTGACACATATTGGGACGATCCTTACTAAAAGTGGAGCTGATGTACATAGGGTCGAAGATACGATGCAAAGAGTATGTCGAGCATATGGTGCCAGTGTTATCGATGCTTATGTGACACCATCACTTTTGATCATCTCCTTCTCTTTTGACGATCAAAAAGAGCTTTTTCACAATATCAAACGTATCTATGGATCAGCGTATGATCTCTCAAAGATCGATAAGATCAATTCTCTATCACGAGAGATATGTACATCACCTTTAGATATCGATGAACTTGAAGCAAGACTTGAATCTATCGATAAGGAAAGTGGCTATCCTTCATACATCCTCATAGCAGCTGCTGCTTTGGCTTCCTTCAGTTTTACGATCATCTTTGGTGGAGATATCTATGATGCGTTATGTGCACTTTTTGTTGGAGCGATCGTGATGGTCTTCGATAAGTTATTAGCGAAGATCGAACTTGCTAGTTTCATCAAGAATATCATCTTAGGTGCTATCTTGACATTTTTTAGTCTGCTCGCTACTTCTATCTTTACTATCGATGGCGATATAGTGACGATGGCGACCATCATGCTTTTGGTACCAGGTCTGATCATCACCAATGCCGTTAGAGATAGTGTCAATGGTGATCTTATCTCTGGCATCACAAGAGCGATCGAAGCGATCTTTATCGCTTTGGCTGTTTCACTGGGCAGTGCTTCTGTCCTCATCATTTTTGGAGGTCTTTTATGATCATTGCACTCATGACCTTCCTTGCATCGCTTGGTTTTGGGATCATCTTTGATCTCAAAGGCTTAAAACTACTCGTCGCAGCTTTAAATGGCATGCTTGGTGGCATCATCTATAATCTACTACTTACAAGTCAAGGTGAGATGATGGCTCTATTCATCGCTAGCTTTTCGATCTTGGCCTTTGCAGCGATCATGGCTCGTATCATACGCTGTCCAACGACGATACTATTGATAAGTGCATTAGTACCACTTGTACCAGGCGGCCTCATGTATGAGACTGTCTTAGCCCTTATCGATAACGATATGATGCTGGCGCTGTCTTTTGCCCTAAGGACGATCTATGATGTCATAGCTATCGTTATTGGTATCGTCTTTGCTTCAGGGCTTGAGCTACTTATCTCTAGATTATATAAAAAGATCATGATCAGATGATCATGATCAGAGCGCCTATCAAAAAAGCTAAGATCGCAAAGACGACTATGATCGACACGATAGTTAAGATGTCTTTCATATGAGCCTCTTTTCTACGTTGCCATCGACACCGCCTAGATTCTCATAACAGATCACAAAGGCATGAGCATCCATCTCTTTGACCTTCTTTCTGATATCATTTACTTCATATTTAGAGACGATGGTCACAAGGACATCTGTATCCTCATCGGTATAAGCGCCCTTACCACGCCAATAGGTGACACCACGATGTTGATCTTTGATGATCATTTGTTTGACATCTTTGTTTTTAGTAAAGATCATGAGTGAGACTTCAATATTTTGAAGATGTGTACGATCAACGGCGATCGAGAAGATGATCGCTTGTAAGACTGAATAGATCGCTGTCTCGATATCGAACAAAAGCGCACAGATGACATAAAGGACGACATTGTAGATAAGATTGACCTTACCCACACTAGCGTTCGGATTTCTTGTCATCATCAACATTCCTGTCACATCATTGCCGCCTGCACTAGCTCGCGCTGTTAGGACTAGTCCAGCCCCAAAGCCCGAGATAAGGGCTCCGATGATCAAAGATGCCAGTTGATCTTCGATGATAGGATCTGTCGGTATCAGTGAGAAAGCGACCGTCTGGATCGCGACTGACATGATCGTCTTATAGACAAATGGACCACGTAAGACTTTAAAAGCTATGAGTAATAATGGCACATTAATAAGCATATTGATGATACCAGCAATATCAAATCCGATCGTCAGATGCATTTGGTCGACTAAGACGGATCTGAGGACTTGCGAAGTACCGACGATACCGCCATTATAGACCCCAGCTGGCACGACAAAGAGATTGCAACCAAGAGAAAAGATGATCGAGCCTGCTATTACATATAAGAGCTCTCTTTTTTTGATGTCTTTAGTCATCGATGATCACACTCTTCATCCTAGCGCCGGGCACCATTTCTATAACGGCATCCAGATTCTCGACTACTTCGCCAAACACCGTATAGTCTTGGTCCAAATGTGGTTGTGGTGCATGAGTGATATAAAATTGGCAACTAGCGGTATCACGACCACGGTGAGCCATCGCTATCGCTCCTGCTTTATGCTTTAGGGGATTTCCTTCATTCTCGTTTTTGATGAGATAGTCTAACTCGCCAGTTCCATCACCCTTAGGATCGCCACCTTGTGAAACAAAGCCTTTGATGACGCGATGGAAAGTCAATCCATCATAGAAATGCTCTTTTGCGAGCCTTACAAAATTAGCGACTGTATTAGGCGCATATTCTGGATATAAGACAAAAGGGATGACCGCCCCATCTTCCATTACGATCTTGCCATGTATCATCACTACCTCCATTCGATACCATATATATCAAGTATCTTATCTAGATCTTCCGAAAGCCGATATTCTTTGATCTTACTCTTATCTAAGAACCACACTTCCCCCTCACTTGATGATCTCAGATCACCTTTGAACTTCGAGCTTTCAAACAAGATGCACAGATGACGTCTATCTTTGATGTTCCACTCGATATAGCCGCGCTCCTTCACATCGCTTATATCAAGTCCTGTCTCTTCTTTGATCTCTCTTTTGACTGATTCAAAGATCGTCTCATCGTCCTTTACTTTCCCACCAGGTAAAGTAAGACCAGGCCAGTCTTTCTTGGTCCGCTCTTGGACAAGGATCTTTTCTGCATCTTTTATAAGACACATATTGGTGAGGACGATATCTTTCACGTTGTTTATTATAAGCCATTGCAACCTCTAATCAAGAGTGTTATCATATATTAGCAGTCTATCTTTTAGAGTGCTAAAAATAGGAGGTATCCACATGGCAATAAAAGAATTCAAGACGGAATCAAAACGCTTATTAGACCTGATGGCAAATTCCATCTACACCAACAAAGACATCTTTGTTAGAGAGCTCATCTCTAATGCTTCAGATGCTTTGGATAAAAGACATTATCTAAGCTTAACAAGTGAAGATATAAATGAAGATGATCCACATATCAAGATAACTTTAGATAAGACAGCGCGTACTTTGACGATCGAAGATAACGGTGTCGGTATGGATAGAGCTGATATGGAAGATGATCTTGGAACGATCGCTAAGAGCGGTTCATATGAGTTCATAAAAGAATTAGAAGACAAAAAAGACGTCGATATCATTGGTCAATTCGGTGTTGGCTTCTATAGTGCTTTCATGGTCGCTGATCGTATCGAGGTCCTATCAAAAAAAGTCAATACTGATAAAGCTTATCTTTGGACTTCTTCTGGTGAGGAAGGTTATGAGATCAAAGCTGCTAAAAAAGATGATTTTGGCACAGTGATCACTCTACATATCAAAAAGGATACCGATGAAGTCAAATACAGCAAATATCTCGATCAAAATGATATCGAACTATTGATCAAGAAATACTCTGACTACATCCGCTATCCGATCATAATGGCTAAAGAAGTCAAGAAGCCTACAGATGAAGAAGGTAAGATGCAAACAGTCACAGAAGAAACGACCATCAACTCTATGACGCCACTATGGAAGAAAAATAAAAAAGATATCAAAGATGAAGAATATGATGACTTCTATATGCAGAACTTCTATGACTTCAATAAGCCACTCAAGACTATCCACTATTCTGTTGAAGGAAACACATCATATACAGCTTTGCTGTACATCCCATCAAAAGCGCCTTACAACTATTATTCTTCAGACTATAAATCAGGACTTAAACTTTATAGCCGTGGTGTCTTCATCAAGGATGAAGCTGATGAACTCATTTCTGACTACTTCAAATTTATAAGAGGACTCATCGATTCCGATGATCTTTCGCTCAATATCTCACGTGAACTATTACAAAAAGATCACCAGATGGAGACGATAAAGAAGAGCGTCGACAAACGTATCAAGTCGACTCTTGAAAAGATGATGCAAGATGACTTTGAAAGCTATGAAGCATTCTTTAAAGAATTCGGGCGACAGATCAAATATGGTGCATATGAAAACTATGGTATCAATAAAGATGTCTTGATCGATCTTGTGATCTTTAGATCATCACATGATGATAGTTATACGTCGCTTAAAGACTATGTCACAAGGATGAAAGAAGATCAAAAAGAGATCTATTATGCAGTCGGAGATTCTATCGATAAGATCAAGACTATGCCACAGATCGAGAAAGTCTTAGATAAAGGTTATGAGGTCCTCTACTTTTTAGAAGATGTCGATGAGTTCATGACGACAGTCGTGCGCTCTTATGACGGACACGAATTCAGATCGATCAATGACAGCTCTTTGGATTTGGAAAGCGAAGAAGAAAAAGAAGAACTCAAAAAGGAAAATGAAGCTAATAAAGACATCCTTGAAGACTTCAAAGAGGCGCTTAAAGACGAAGTTAAAGACGTCCGTCTCTCAAATCGTCTCAAAAGCCATCCGGTCTGTCTTGTCTCAAGTGAAGGCCTATCGATCGAGATGGAGAAATATCTCGTCGAGTCACGCCAAGGTCTAGGACTCAAAGCTGACAAGATCCTTGAGATCAATCCAGATCACGAGCTCTTCAAAGCGATCAAGAATGCATATGAAGACAAAGAAGATATCACTGATTATGCTAGAGCACTCTATGATCAAGCACTACTGATCGCTGGATTACCAATTGAAGACCCAGTAGCTTACAGTACGATGATCTCTAAGATCATGGTCAGATCACTAGATAAGAGATGACACGCTTCGATATCTTAGTCTTATTGTTCCTATTTATGGTCGGTTGTATCACTGGTTGGCTCATGGAACTTTTCTTCAATCGTTTCATCGGCAAAAAACGCAAATGGATCAACCCTGGCTTTCTTCAAGGACCATACCTTCCGATCTACGGTTTCGGAACAGTGATACTCTACATCTTGAGCTATATCCTTAATACTTTCACATTTAAGAATATCATCATCGATATAGCCTTTATCTTCATCGTCGCATCCTTACTTATGACGCTTTTAGAACTTGTAGGTGGCCTTTTCTTTAAAAACGTCATGCATATCAAACTTTGGGATTATTCAAATGAGAAGTTCAACTATAAAGGTATCATTTGTCTTCGCTTCTCTTTGCTCTGGGGTGCTATCTCGATACTCTATTATTTCCTTATCAATCCCTCCCTTACAAGGGCAGTGGGCTTATATACATCACACATCGAGTTCTCCTTCATAGTCGGTGTCTTCTATGGTTTTATCCTTATCGATCTCTTTGAGACGATGAAGATCTTATCAAAGATCAGAAAACTCGCTAAGGAGTCAGAACTCGTCATAGCCTTCAAAGACCTCAAATCAGAAGCTCAAAAAGCTTTTGATAAGCGAAGTTTCTTCATGCTTCCTGACAGAAAGGACATCCGCTCTTACATCGAAGAGCTCAAAGACAGAACTAGAGACCGCAATGATCGCTAGATCTGTCTTTTCTTTATTTACTATATTCAATCTGTTAGAATCTACTTATGTTCAAGTTGCCCTATGATATATTTGATAAACTCTCTGAAGATGATCGTTCAGTAGCTTTGATGTATGTCAAAAAAGACTATATATCAAAGATCGATATCATTGAACTAGGTGGCCAAAGATACCTTATAAGCGCTTCCTTGATCATCGACATCAAACACTACGATCTCCATTTCATCTATGATGAAGCACTAGTAGACATCGAGAGTTTTTCTTGTGATTGTCCATGGGGTAAAAAAGGTAGACTTTGTGCACATATAGGTGCTGTCATCTATTGGCTCTTGATGCATGAGATAGATAGTGTGCCATTTAGATATGACAGAGAAGGATATCATGCTGATCTGCAAAGACGTTTATTAGAAGAAAAAAGAAGTCAAGAGATCAAAAACGGCATCATCAAGACCAAGATCTTACTTAAAAAGATAGGTGATGAAGAACTCTTTGAGATCAGAAAGGAGTTACAATCGGGGGCTTATTTCATCATTCCTTCACTCAGGTGGATAGATGACAGTTTGACGATGCACTTTGAGATCTACGACAAAGACGATGCACACTATCTTATACGTAACTTACCAAAATTCTTAGAAGATATAGATAATGTAAGATTCCATTCTTATGGTAAGAAGATGTCTTTCTTTCACAGTTACGATAGTTTTTCACCTACATCAAAAAAATATATCGACTTCATTCGTTGGTACTATCAGACAAGTAGCTACATTTACTATTATCCGTATAGCTATATCGAGATCGATGATGAGGTATTGGAACACTATTATGAGCTCTTTAAAAATGAAGCTACTTCTTTGATCTTGGAAGATGAATTGAAGTTGACTATGACGCTCCGTGAAGATCATGATGTCTTTATCTTGAAGATCGACACAGATCTTTCAGATCTTCGTTTTACGGATACTGATATCTTCAAGATCACTCAAGTCCCTTCTATCAAACATCTCAAGGCATCAAAAGCTCTGCAAAGGCTTCTTCAAGAACAAAAGACTGATCAAGAGATCTTCATCGCTAAAGATGATATGTCCGCTTTATATCGCCTGATCTTAGCTGACGATAAAGAGAATCTAAAGATCGATGATCCATCTGGCATCTTAAAAAGCATAGCCAAAAAGAGTCCCAACAAGATCGAAGTCTATGGCGATATCTATGATAATGATACGCTTTTATTCAAGGTATCAGCGAAAGATATCGAAGATCAGACCATAAATACAAAAGATATCGACAAAGAAGATAGAAGGATCAAGATCATCGACTATCTTCTTAAAGAAGATGCCATCAGTGTCGATGAAGATGAGCTTTATTACTACATGGATGCTGATAGTGATAAGACCTTTTCTTTCATAAAAGACAAGCTTGAAAGACTACAAAAGTACGCGACAGTCTATATCTCTGATGACATCCGTAAACTGAAAAAGAAAGCTCACTACAAGATCCAAGCAGGTGTAAGGATGCGCAGCGGTCTTTTAGAGATCGACCTTGATACTTTAGATTTCGATATCTCTGAGATCTCAAATATCCTTAGCTCTTATCGAAAGAAGAAACGCTATCACAAACTGAAAAACGGTGAGACGATCTCTCTTGATAGCGATGAACTCAAAGAACTTGACGAACTACTATTTGACTTAGACATCGATCCAAAGAAGATCAAAAAAGGAAGGATCGAATTAGAAAACTATCGCGCTTTAAGTATAGAGAAGGACTTAGATCGCTTATATGGTTTTGAAATAGATAAAGATGGATCGCTCAAAGAATATATCGACGGCTTCAAAAAGATGAAATCAAAAAAGCGAGTATCAACACGCTATAACGATATCTTGCGTGATTATCAGATCTATGGCGTAAACTGGTTGCTTACACTCTATCGATATGGCATGAATGGTATCTTAGCTGATGAGATGGGGCTTGGCAAGACGATCCAAGTCATCGCCCTATTAGAAACGATAAAAGCAAAAGGTCGTCATTCTATCGTCATCTGCCCATCTTCTTTGATCTACAATTGGGAAAATGAGATCAAGCGCTTTGATGTCGATCTATCCTATACTCTCATCTTAGGATCAAAAAGTACTCGTAAGAGACTTATCGATGATCATGAAGATCATGATCTTCTCATCACATCCTACGACTACCTTAGACGTGATATCGAACTATATGAAGGCAAGAACTTTGAATATGTCATCTTGGATGAAGCGCAGAATATCAAGAACCAAAAAACAAAGAATGCGACGAGCGTCAAAGCACTTAGATGTGCTCATCGCTTAGCTTTGAGTGGTACACCGATCGAGAACTCTTTAGCTGAGCTTTGGTCGATCTTTGATTTCCTCATGCCTTCTTATCTTTTCAGCTATGCCCACTTTAAAAGGGAGTTTGAGACCCCTATCATCATGGGCAATGACAAAGATAGTGCTAATAAGCTTAAAGAGATGGTCTCACCTTTCATCTTACGCCGTACCAAAAAAGAAGTTCTCAAAGAACTGCCAGATAAGGTCGATCATAAGTATCTCATCGAATTCACCGATGAAGAAAAAGACATCTACCTCGCTAATCTTGCTCAAGTCTCAAAAGAGATGCGGATCAAGATCAGAGAGCCAAGGATCGATCACATAGCTATATTAGCGATGTTGACAAGGCTTAGACAGCTCTGTTGCGATCAAAGACTCGTCTATGATGGGATCGATCATCCTTCAAGTAAGATCGAAGCTTGTGTCGATCTTCTATCCATCTTACATGAAAACAAGAAAAAGACTCTTGTCTTCTCATCTTTCACGTCCCTCATCGATCTTATAAAAGATGAACTCGATAAGAATAAGATAAGCTATTGCATCTTGACCGGTAGCACGTCAAAAGAAGAACGTCAAAGGCTCGTCGATGCCTTTCAAACCGATGATACTGCCGTCTTCCTTATCTCGCTTAAAGCCGGAGGTACAGGACTAAATCTTACGGCTGCTGAAGCAGTCATCCATGTCGACCCATGGTGGAACGTCTCTGCACAAAATCAAGCCACCGACCGTGCTCATCGTATTGGCCAGAACGCTAATGTGCAAGTATATAGGATGATCATGAAAGATTCGATCGAAGAAAAGATCGTCAAGATGCAAGAGCACAAAAAAGACTTAGCTGATAGCTTCATCGAAGGTAATGATGGCTCACTAGCAAAAATGTCAAAAGAAGAGATCATCGAGCTATTTCAAAGATAGCTCTAAACATTCTTATCATCAAAAAAGGCTGTCATCAGGCTTTTTAGTCAGCTCATCATTGATGTATATTACTCGTGGATCTTGACGTTGTGCAACATCTTGATGAAATTTGGATCATTATGATCGATGGTCTAAAAAAAGACACTATGACATCATCGTTACTCACGAAGATCCTAAAGATGACGAACTTTACACCTTCCCCTATCGTGATGAAAGACTTTCTTTATTAGTTCCCAAAGATCACCCTCTAGCCAAACATCCAGTGCTAGAGCTTAAAGATCTTGATGATATGAACATCCTCTTGCTTACTGAGATCGGCTTTTGGTACGAATTAGCTAAAGAGCGTCTTCATAATGTCCACTTCCGCTATATGGATTAAAGGAATGCATTCATGGACGTCGTGGGATTATCATCTTTCCCATCATTTACGACTAATGCCTATGTTCAAGATGAAGTAAAAGAAAGTGTCGTCATCCCACTTGATGACGACTTTGCTTATGCGATCTATTATGTATCAGTCTTAAAAGAGGAACTGCCGCATTACTTAAGACTCTTAAGATCTTTGAAAGAACGTTTTGCGATCAAAGGTTAATGCTCTCTAGTGATCGATATTATTAAAGATGACTTCTGCTGTAGTCGCATCGATCATGACTTCATATTCATCATAACCGACTTCATAATCGATGTCATAGACACTCACGCCCCTTAGATGTGATTCATCAATCTTGATGCCACTAACATCACTGACATCTAGATCATTAGCTTTTAGGGCAGCTTCTAATGCTTCAAGTCTTGAGATACTGTTATCGAAAGTAGTGACAGGATCATCATTACTTTCTAAACTCTTCTCGACGATCGTCATACTGTTTAGATCGACTGTCGCTTCATATTCACTTTCACTTGTCTTGAAATCGACATCATAGACTAAAGATCCATGACGATATTCTTGTGAGATATGGATGTCATAAACAGCATCTTCACTAAGTCCTTGATCAGCTAGTGCTATATCTAATGCTTCTTGCATCTCATCTATCACTGATTCTGTACTCGTCATTTGATCTTTTGTCGTACCCAAAAGATCTGGAGTGGTACTATCGAGATCTTTAAGGCCGATAAGGACACCATCATCATCGAGTGTTATCTGCTTTGAAAGTTCACCTTCACTTAAGATGATGACATAACCATCATCTGTCTTATCGCTACTGACGATCGACGCATCGATACTAAAACCAGCATCTTCTTTAGCGATCGCGATCGCTTCATCTAGAGTGATATCATCATCAGCACAACCGCTTAAGATAAGTGCTGATACAGCTAATATAACGAATAACTTTTTCATACATTCTCCTCCTGTATGATCATATCCTAGATGAAGAATATTAAAGTGTGATTAAAGATGCAAGAAAGATGCTTATTTAGATATCGTTTGATGATACTTGGGTCTCTACAAGAAAAGTCAACTATAAAAGAGGACGAGACTTCTAATACCAATCATGCTTCTCATGTCTTTCTAAGAGGGCGATAGCTTGCATATCATCTTGATCGAGCTTGAAATCAAAGATATCGATATTCTCTTCGATGTGCTTCTTATCACTTGAACTAGGTATGACGATAACATCGCGTTCAATGTTCCATCTGAGCACCACCTGAGCACTGGTCTTATGGTATCTTTTAGCGATATCTTTGATCACTTCATCTTCTAATAGCTGCTTTGTATAGCCTCTACCTGCTAGAGGATACTAGCTTTGTGCATGCAGACCAAGTACTTTTAAATGTTCTAAGACTTTTGCATCTTTGGGGTCTGATCCTTACTTGTGACAAGAAGCGATCGATCTCTTTTTCGCAATATCAAGATACACCACCATAGCGTACATAGCCTTTATCGATCGCCTCTTCGATCGCTCTATAGGCATCGATGTCATCATGTGATGGATGATGCAACATCATCATATCAAGATAGGCGATGTCAAGGCGTTCGATAGCTTCTTTTACTTTATATCGTGCATCCTTATACTCACTGGGATAGAGTTTAGTTATGATAAAGAGATCTTCTCTTCTGATCAACGATGACCTGATCGCGTCTCCAATTTCTTTTTCATTGCCATAAAAGGATGCTGTATCGATCAGCCGATAGCCACTACTTAGTGCATGACCTATCGCACCGTGAAGCTCTTTGCCACACAAAGCATAAGTGCCAAGACC
>CALVCT010000006.1 GCA_944326055.1 uncultured Erysipelotrichaceae bacterium | reverse complement strand
AAGTGGGCTACTTCGATCTTAAAAGACTACATGATCAAAGGTTATGCCGTTAATGAGAAACGATTAGAAGTTCTAAATAAGACTGTGGAGATCCAAACAAGAATACTGGCTGCGGCATATGAACTTGATGAAAAGGAATTATTAGATGTCATTGACGCTTATCAAAATGCGCTTTCCTTATTAGATGATTATGATCATGATTCCTTGTCAAAGCCTAAAGGAGTAGATTCAATATATCGTCTCACCTATGAAGAATGTCGAAACCTTATTGATAAAATGAGATTTGAATCTGCTGTCTTTGGCGTCGAAAAAGAAGAAGGTAAACTAAATGGTATTTTAGCGGCGGTATATCAAAATGTCTTTGGCCAAGAACTCTATCCAAGTATTGAAGAGAAAGCAGCCAATCTACTTTACTTTCTTATCAAAGACCACCCTTTTGCCGACGGCTGCAAACGCATAGGTGCCACGATCTTTTTGGAATTTTTAAACAAGAATCATCATTTGATAATCGATGGAAAACAGATCATTTCAGACAGCGCCTTAGTAGCGATCACCTTGATGATCGCTGAGTCTAGGCCAGAAGAAAAGGAAACGATGGTCAGATTAGTAATGAATTTCTTGTCAAAACAGTAAACGAAATTAGGTCAGTTGATCGTGAGATGAATGAAAGGAATAATGCACTTTGATGAATCAGGACTTATCAAATTGACGCATTTAGATCTGATCAAGTGACCAATATCGGTAAAATCTAATAATAAGAAAACGCGATGATCTCTTCATCGCGTCCTAAACACTATCTTAAGTTTAATTATGTGCTTTCATACCTCTAGTAGATCATCACAGAACTGTGTGAGCAAGATAAGATTACGGTGCCTATCTCTCACTCTGCGCGCTTATCGATCTTATAAAGAATCTGACTTTATATCGATCAAACATGTTAGTGGATGATCATAAGTTTCTTCATACAGATAGACTGACGATCCACTATCTAAACATCTTCTAATCAGCGTTGAGCTCTGTCCCAGCAACGATCCCCTTAGAGAAGTATAGTAAGATACAAGCGACGATGATACTGGTGATCGAGCTGATATAGGAATACCAGATCGATGTCAGTAAGAATGTAAACAAGATGCCGATAGCAACACTTGGAAGCAAGGCAACGATGATGACAGCCATCTTGATGAACTGATTAGCGACAGTATTATCATTAGACTTAAGAAGTCTCGTTGATAAGATGTTCGCTGTGATGAAGACAAGTCCATAACCAAACATCTCGATGATCGAAGCGATGAATTCCTCTGGTGTCGGACCAAAGACGATACCGACGATATTCATAGCTAAGATGATGACGACGATCTTGACGATCGATGGTCTGAGTATCGCTAATAGCTTGTTGATCGGCTTATCAGGTATTAAATAGATGTAGTGATGTTTGAGCTCATCGATATAATTAGCACTGATAGTGATCACAAATAAGATGATCGAGACATAACGGCTATACCACATGAAGCCATAATCACTAAAATAGGCGATAGCGAGATAGACGATGATCAGGATGAACTCTTGTTTTGTGATGAATGAGTTAGTCTTGCGCATCTCTAAAAAGAGTCTCGATGATATCGCGCCAGCACCAGTCTTGAACTTCACATTCTTGACGCCTTTTACCTTCAAGTTCAGATTGAGATTGGAACCAGTGCTTCGTGTCTTAGCTTTGAATGCTTCATACCACTCTGCATCTTCGATGATGACCTCTGGATCAAGATCCTTCGTCGTGATCGTGATATAAGTAAGGATCGCATCGACCAAGACGATGAGTCCAAGACCTAAGATAGCCATCAAGATATCACCTTCATGAAGTGAAGTGAGGGCCATGAAAGCCCAGCCGATGATCGGTGTCATCTCAAAGAGCCCACTATTCAAAAAGCCTAAAAGCGTCGTCATGAAATCCGTATCAAATGCCGTGACTAGATAATAGACAAAGACGCTTGCGACAGCTGCCAACATGATCACAACAGCCAAGACCCTATAGAGCCACTTATGCTTTGATGTCATAAATCTGATATAGACAAGATCGATGATGATGAATTGCAAGTAGAACAGTGCACAACCAACGATGATGATCCAAGGATAGTCATAGATATAGATATCGAAAAGTGGTCCAAAGAAACATATCGCATAGGCAGAAGTCAGAAAACAATATAGCAGTGCCCCTGACATCGAGCCACCAACTGCATAACCGATGATCATCTTTTTCGTAAATGGTCCTACTAATAAAAAGTTCGCATCAGTCGAAGTGATAAGTGCCGTCCTCTTTTGAAACAACATCACCACAGACATAAAAAGTCCAAAGCCTAAAAAGATGAGCGCAAAGAAAGGATATGGCGCCTTTACCTCCATGCTTCCTGTCGACATCGAGATCATGATGTAGAAACCGACAAAGAAGATAAGCCCAAATGACGTCAAGATCGCACTTGATGGCTTAGAGAAGATACGCCTTACAAAACCCTTAGCTTTTAGACTATAAAGTTTTAAAAGACTCTTCATTCTCGCTTCCCTCGGTCACTTCAAAGAAGATGTCTTTGAGTGTCTTATCTTTAAGTTCTTCTCTTATCACATGAGCTTTGATCTGTCCTTTGTCCATGATATAAGCTTCATCGTAATAGTGATCGATCATATCGATGATATGCGTACTGATAAGGATAGCTACACCTTCATCCTTAAGTTTCATCAAAAGATGTAGTGTACTCTCGATCGCTTTTGGATCTAGGCCTATCATCGGCTCATCGACCATGATCGAATGTGGTTTATAGAGTAAAGCCAAGATCATCGATACTTTCTGCTTCATACCTTTAGAAAGCTCTTTAGCGATCGTATCTTTCTTATCTTCAAGTTCAAACAGCCTTAGCAATTCGTCTGCGAAGCTCTCATCTTCACATTCATAAGCCTTCATGATGAAATCGATGTGCTCTTTGACCGTCAGATTCTCATATAGATTAGCTACTTCTGGCACATAACCAAAGTTCCGCTTAGCATCTACTGTCTTATTATCATAACCATCGATAAGGATCTCTCCTTCAAATTTTAGAAGTCCACAGATACTTTTGATCGTCGTCGATTTACCTGCACCATTAGGCCCAAGCAAGACCGTGATCTTTCCGTTTTGTGCAATAAAGGATGCATCATCGACAGCTAAAACGCTGCCATAATCTTTTCTTAGGTTCTTGACCTCTATCATATTCATTTCCTCCTGACGATAATCATACACTATC
>CALVCT010000005.1 GCA_944326055.1 uncultured Erysipelotrichaceae bacterium | reverse complement strand
TCAAAACCCTGGAAGAAGAAAAAACTTCAGTTTTATTCGGAAGATGTTTCCGGACAGGTTCATCTTGTTCTTGCAAATGGAATATACGTTGAAAAGGAAAATCTTCAGCCAAGGCTGCAGAACACCTTACGTCGTATGGCTGCGTATAGCAATCCTCAATATTATAAAAATCTCGCGATGGGATTCTCTAACAGAGATAACCCGAGGATTGTAGCATGTTTTGAAGAGTTTGATGATTACATCAGCATTCCGCGAGGCCTCAGGGAAATCCTGTCAGAAAAGCTGAAGGAAGCAGAAATCCCGTACGAGGTCAGTGATGAGAGGCAAAAAGGAAAGAGTATCTGTGTGGATTTTTCTGCGGAACTATATCCGGAGCAAAGAAAAGCGTCGGAACAAATGCTGCTTTACGAAAATGGGATCCTACATGCAGCGACTGCTTTTGGAAAAACAGCAGTAGGTGCCTATCTGATTTCAGCAAGAAAGACGAATACTCTTATATTGGTGCATAATAAGGAAATTATGAATAACTGGGTGGAAGATATTCAGAAATTCCTTGACATTAACGAAGAACCGCCTGAGTACATGACGCCGAAGGGGCGTGTAAAACGGAGAAAAAGTGTGATCGGAACTCGCTATGCAGGCCATGACTCCATGACAGGGATTATTGATGTGGTGATGATATCATCCCTTGGAAAACCTGGAAATATTAATACAGTTGTTAAGGATTATGGAATGGTGCTTATAGATGAATGTCATCACTGTGCATCGGATACCGCAGAGGCAGTAGTGAAAGAAGTCTCTGCTAGATATGTTTATGGCCTGACTGCAACTCCCATACGGGATGACGGACAGGAACAAAAAATATTTATGCAGATCGGACCGGTCAGATACCGTTTCAGCGCAAAAGATAAAGTGAGACTTCAGGGAATTGCGCATTATGTATATCCGAGATTTACAAGACTGATCAATACTACAGGACAGGACTGGAAGATCAATGAAGCATATGCCGCAGTGCGCGGCAGTGATGTGAGAAACAGGCAGATCATATCTGATGTAGAAGAATGTCTGAGGAAAGGCAGGACTCCGCTTGTTTTGACAAAATTCAGAGATCATGCAGATATATTGCTTGCTATGCTTTGGGATAAGGCGGATCATGTATTCCTGCTTAAAGGCGGCAGAAGCAGAAAGGAAAACGAGCAGATCCGCGAGGATATGAAAAAAGTTCCGGCAAATGAATCAATGGTTCTTGTTGCTATCGGACAGTATATAGGAGAAGGTTTTAACTATCCAAGGCTTGACACGATGATGCTGACAACCCCCATTGCTTGGCAGGGAAATGTGGAGCAGTATTCTGGAAGACTGCACAGGGATTATGAAGGCAAACGGAAGATCATCATATATGACTATGTGGATGTGCATATCCGTGTATTGGATAAAATGTATCATAAAAGACTAAAAGCATATAAGAAGATCGGATATGAGATCGTTATGAATAAGGCAGAGAAAAAGCAGGAGACTAATGCTATATTTGACAGCGAATCCTATTTGTCTGTATTTGAAAGAGATGTGGAGCAAGCCGATATGGAGATTGTGATTTCCAGCCCTGGAGTCGGTGTAAACGGGGTACACAGAATTTTAAAAACTTTGGAAGAACGACATGACAGCGGTGTGAAGATCACACTACTGACGCTGTCGGCGGACAATTATCCACAACAGCGAATTGAAAAGACGAAAGGACTGATTACCGAACTGATAGAATCGGGAGTGACTGTGCTGGAGAAGACGGGGATACATGAACATTTTGCCGTGATCGACAGAGAAATCGTCTGGTATGGAAGTGTGAATCTGCTGTCTAATGCAAAGGAAGAAGATGGTTTGATGAGAGTGAAGAGTAGGGAGATTGCTCAGGAACTGTTGGAGATTGGGTTCTTAGAATAACTATTCTGGGGAATATGGAAACACAAAACACACTTTTGTATACCGTTAAGCTCAGTAAAATCAAGGGCAGGGGAAAACGACCTCTGGTCTAGTATCCAAATTGGTGGTATGGTGTACCAATGGCATTATTGAGTTTTCTAGAAGCCAATTATCTTTCAAATAAAGATGTCTATCTATTCTGCTCACATGGTACAGGTGGTCTAACAAACAGTGTTCAGATCATAAATGAAGCTATTCCTGATGCGAATATCTCAGAAGATACTTTTGATTGTTATGAAGAAGAAGTATTATCGTCTAAAGGAGATATCGAAGCTTGGATAGATGATCTAGGGTTGACTCATGATGTTCAGGATGCTCTATCAGATCGTCAGATCGCTGTCCGTTTTGATGACTATGAAGTGATCTATGAACTCAATGATTCAAGTGCAGCTTGTGACATGTTGGCTAAGTTACCGCTAAGTATTAAAGTTGAAGACTACAGTATTAACGAAAAGATCTTCTATACCGAGACGATGCTCGATGTCTCTGATACGCCCCTTGCAGCGTCTAGTGTTGGTACATTAGCTTACTATGAGCCATGGGGCGATGTTGTCTTCTTTTATGGCGAGTATGATAAGAATGCAAGTTTATTTGAGCTTGGATAAGTTGTTTCAGGTGCGGAATATATAAACATGATGCAGGGGACGATCGAGATCTCGATCATTGAATAGCACTGAGCACATCTAACACTAAGAGGTCAAGAGATATCACACCAAGGTCGTTCACGATGTGCCTATTCTCTGACTATAAAAAAGATGACAAGGCTATGATATGGACCTTGTCATCTTATTTTACTTGGAATAGATCTCTTTTGCCATGCGTAGTGCTGCCCAAGCTTTTGGCCAGCCAGCGTAGAAGGCAAGTTGTGTCAAAGCTTCTGATATCTCTTCTTCGCTGATGCCGTGTTCTTTGCCCATTGCGATATGGTTTTTGAGCGAAGAGTCTAAAATACCGCTGGTCATAAGTGCACTGATGGTGATGAGACTTCTATCTCTAGGCGATAGTCTATCTTCACGCGACCATACTTCACCAAACAAGACATCGTCATTAAGAGAGGCGAATTTTGGTGCAAATGAGCCCATTTGATCTCCTCCAGTCGTGATCTTCTTCATCTTATCTACCTCTTCTTTCTATGATGAGCTTTCCAAACCATTCGATGATACTTGGATCTTGATGGCTGAAGAAGGATGAAGTTTTATTATCCAAAGAGGTGATCAACTTCATATCTTCATCATCAAGAGAGAATGAATAGATGTCAAAATTCTCCTTGATCCTTTCTTCATGGACTGATTTAGCTAAAGAGACGATCCCTCTTTGATATAACCAGCGCAAGATGACTTGGGCAATACTTCTTTTGTGCTTATTAGCGATCTTGAGCAGTGTCTGGTTATGGAACATGTCATTCTTTCCTTCAGCAAACGGTGCCCAAGCTTCGATGACGACATCATAGCGATCAGCCCACTCTTTAGCTTCGACTTGTTGGTTGAAGACATTGACCTCGATCTGATCGACCATCGGCTTGATCTTTGTAAACATACATAGGTCGACTAAGCGATCAGCATAGAAGTTAGAGACGCCGATAGCTCTTACTTTACCTTCTTCATACAATCTTTCCAAGTCACGATATGCGCTATAGTAATCGTTGACCGGTTGATGCAAGAGGATGAGATCTAGGTAGTCAGTCTTGAGCTTGTTTAGTGAAGTGATCACTGAATCATAAGTCTTTCCTTCTCCATAATTGTCGATCCAGACCTTTGTCGTAAGGAAGATCTCATCTCTTGGGATGCTGCACTCTTTTAGTGCATCACCGACCTCACTTTCATTGAAGTATGATTGTGCTGTATCGATATGACGATAACCTGCTTTGAGCGCTAAAAGGACGCTATCCTTACAATCATCTTTGCTTACTTGATAGACACCATAGCCATTTGCTGGTATTTCTACACCGTTATATAACTTGATCGTTTCCATTATCTTTCCTCGCTTTCTATAAAACTTAGATGTTCTTTTACACTCTTATTAAAGAGTCCTTCGTGGATATCGATCTGATCATCTATAGATCTTAGGTCGCGTAAACTATTGACCATATATTGTGGGTCATGAGTATAGCTATTCGCAAAGACATATACCTTTCCTCTATAGCCTTTGAGACCTTCAAAGAAAGTAGCTATAGGCATTGGGAAGGTATACCACCAGATCGGAAAGAAGAGTAAGATACGGTCATATTTAGAATAGTCGATATCCAACTTCTTTATCTCTGGATGCGTTTTACTTGTGACTTCTGCTTTCGCTTCGACATAAGCACATGTGTCGTAGTCAGAAGAATAAGGGGTAGCTCTTTCGATACGCACCACATCATAGTTGAGTCCAGCATTGATCCTTTCAACTAAAGTCTTGGTATTATTGGACCAGCTGAAGTAAGCGATAAGTGTTTTCATGTATATCACCTCCAGCTATAGTGTAATGACTTTTTTATTGGATCATTTATATCATCTAAGAAAGTTAGTATAATTAAATCGAATACTGGAGGTGTAGTTATGATCGATTCATTGTTACTATCATATCTTGTCGTTTTTGCGCAGGTCGGCTCATTATCGAAAGCTGGTGAGATCTTACATCTATCACAACCTTCGCTATCTAAAGCGATGCAAAAGCTAGAAGCAGAGCTTGATCTGACCATCTTTGATCGCAAAGGTAACAGGCTATCTTTGAACGATGATGGAAAAGCGATCTTGGATGAAGCTAAAGATATCGTGATGATGTTAGAGAGACTTAAAAAGAAAGCACAAGATCTTAAGATGAAAAGTCGAGAGCTTTATATCGGTATGGTCGCACCTGGACCGATGTATAGATATCCATCGCTGTTTGTGTCTGATGAAAAGATGAAAGTGACAGCTGTGATCAAGAAAGAAGATGAACTCATACAAGGGCTCTTGCATAATATCTATGATCTTATCTTTATCGATCATTACATCGCTCTTGAAGGCATCATTGCCGAAAAAGTCTTGAGCGAAAAGCTCTATATCTCGATACCAAAGACACACTTTTTAGCTCGCTTTAAAGATGCTGTCAGTTTCAAAGACATCGATGGTCAGACTTTTTTACTATCGACTAATATCGGCATTTGGCAAAAGGTCTTAGACAAACATATGGCTAGATCTCGTTTTATCAAACAAAGCGACCGTGAAGAGCTGAAAGAGATCGTTCAGTATTCTACTATTCCCAGTTTTGTCAGCGACCTCAGTATGGAGAAGAATGCAGTCAATGATCGTATCAATATTCCAATAATCGATGATGATGCCAAACTTGATCTTTATGCATTATATAAAAAAGGAAGACATATAGATCTTCCTTGGAAAGTCATTGAGTGATCGTGATGCGTCCTTCACCACTTGGATCACTATAGATCTCAGGTATCCTTGAAGCAAGATACTCTTTGATGTATCTGATGATCACATCAGTATCTGACATAGCATCTTCTCTAAGGATCGTCACATCTTCGCTATCGAACATTGTCATACCATCGCCACCATCCAACAAATAATCGGATATCGCAAGCGTATATCTCTTATCGGGATCTAGCGATACGTAGGTATCCGTCTTCGCATCATAGATTTCGACCTCTGTGACTCGACGATCACCACTTACACGTATAAAGGCTCCATCTGCATCGGTAACTACAGAAGAGTCGATAGTTAGATCGACTTTATAGCGAAGTCCTGAGACTTGAAGGAGACTAGCGCTTGCCTCAGGCAGTGATCTAGCACCCATCTCTAGGGCATCATAAATAATAGAACCCTTGACTTCGACTCTTGAGATCATGTCGAAATATGGTTGGATGGCGATGATATCGGCATAACTGATCTCACCACTTTCGATATCGGCGCGGATAGCACCACTATTGATGATACTGATATCAGTCTTATATAATTCACGATAAGCATCTGTACAAAGGTCTGCTAAGTTCGTTTCTTGTGTACGAATGATGAACTCATCATCTTTTAAAGCGATGAGGTCGTAGTCACTTGTCGCGATGATCTCATCTTTTAGTTCGGCTGTCTCTTTTTCGATATCAGCGATGAAGTCAGCTACTTTACGATACTTATCATCAGCACCTATCGAGGAAGTGGCGATGAAAGAGAGTTCATAACTGCCATCTGTCTTTATGATGAGCTTGCCCAATGTTTCGCCTTTATAGCCGGCTTGTACGACTAAGACATCAGAGCCTTCTGCATCTTGGAAAGTCTCGTTTTTGACTTCATGGCTCTCACCATCGATGAGGATATCGATACCAGAGGTGTTTTGGACGAGAGCTTTAGATGTATAGTCATCTTCTCTATCGCTTCCAAGATGAGCGATAGCGATGATATAGTCGATGTCCTCATCTTTTTTTAGCTCATCCAGTTTTGTTTGGATCCGCTCATAGAACAGGCTGCTATCTTCATCGTGATAGAAACTATATAGTTCATTACCTTCATTATCGACATATGCTGAGGGATCGGTCTTCATCATCGTAAATGGATCTGTAATACCGATGAAAGCCACTTTTAGATCGCCGACCTCTTTTATCATATAACTCTCTAACATATCATCACCATTGATATCAGTGAAGTTAGATGCAAGGTAATGATACTTAGCGACATTCTCCTTTAGATCCATGAAGTTCTCGACACCATAGTCAAATTCGTGACTGCCAGGTACAGCGATGTCATAGCCTACTTCATTCATGATCTCTACGATCCATTCGCCAGATGATAGTGTAGAGACTATCGATCCTTGAAAAGCATCACCACTATCGACAAGAACGACATCATCTTCACCATAGCGCTCGATCATATCTTCTTTATATTGTGCGATCGCTGGATAGGTGCTAGTCGTACTATGGATATCATTAGTAAACAAGATGACGTAGTCTTCACGTACCTTGACTTCTGTCGTACAAGCGCTTAAAAGTAAAAGTAAGACAATGATGATCTTAGACATCTTCAAGCTCCTTTATCACATTTATCACATCGTCATCAAAGACGAGCGTTGCCTGACGTCTTGTGTCGATCTCGCCTTTATTGATGATGACGATATCATCATTACGATAATAATCGATATAACTTGCTGCTGGATAGACGACTAGAGATGTGCCGATGATGATGAGAAGATCAGCTTGCATGAGGGCATCGATCGTTCCATATACTGCTCTTTCATCTAGTGGTTCTTCATAGAGCGTGACATCAGGTTTGATGATACCACCACATTTTTTACAATAGGGTATGCCATCACTATTCAAGATATAGTCTAGGTCATAAGTTTCATGACATTTTACACAATGGTTCTTATAGATCGTTCCATGTAGTTCGATGACGTTCTTTGATCCAGCTTTTTGATGGAGACCATCGATGTTTTGAGTGATGACAGCTAAGAGCTTGCCTTCTTTTTCAAGTCTAGCGATGAACTTATGCGCTTTGTTTGGTAAAGCTGAAGGAAAACACATCTTCTTTTTATAAAAGTCATAGAAGTCTTCAGGGTCCTTTATGAAATAATGATGGGAGATGATCTCTTCAGCTCTTAAGTCGCTTTTGTATAAGCCATTAGCACTACGAAAGTCAGGTATACCACTAGGGACAGATATTCCAGCACCAGTAAAGAAGACGATCTTTTGAGCACGATCGAGCATCTCTTTTAGTTGTTTCACTTTTTCCATGTGTATATCTTAGCATCTTTCAGCCTTTA
>CALVCT010000004.1 GCA_944326055.1 uncultured Erysipelotrichaceae bacterium | reverse complement strand
ATGCTTTGTAATGTATTAGATTACTTTGTAGCTGTATTAGGGATAGTAACGACTACTGCACCGTTTGATTCAACGACACAAGTGTTCTTCTCATCTGACCATACTAGACCAGTTGTGCCATAGTATTCATCACATGATACTTTACCATCACCATTAGTGTCTTTGTCGTTAGTAGCTGCAGGAGCGAAACGATCCATGTTATCTTTTTCAACAGCCCATGTAGCCTTAACTTCGATATCTTTTGTGACGTTGTTCAATGCGTTGTTATAGACATAAACATAATCGTTGTCTTCATCATATTCGTAAGCATTCCAGCCTGGGAAATTAGCATAGTCGCCGTCTTCGATCATCTTAGCAACATTCTCACCACTGTTTACAACATAAGATTCTGTAGCAGCGCTGAAGTCTTCGCTATCCCAGATCTGTTTTACAACTGTAATAACTGGCTGTAAACGATCGTCCTTTCCGTCGCCATTTGCCGCAGTATTCGTATCGCCATAAAGAGTTCCAGCTGTTTGTCTATCGACAACATACTCAATCAAAACTCTGTAACCATCAGCAACTTTAAGACCATCTAAACCAGCCCAACCGTCATCTTTGACTGATGCGCTTTCGCTCAAATAACCTTTCTCGTTGTATACATACACTTTTAAGTCTGTATAGTTTTTAGCTTCAGAACTACCCTTGAAAGTGACAACTTTATCAATTACCTCTTTGCCAGAAGTAGATTGTTCATTAGCTACAACGATCGACTTGAAATCTACTGTATCATCAGTATCAGGATCATAAGTAACTAGGCCTCTGCTTTTAACACTGACTCCATCTTCTTTGTCAAGTTCGCTTACTTGGAAAGTTACTCTTCCAGTAACCGTCTCCGCCCTCATGCTTACTGGTGATAGGATTGCTAGGGGGGGTGAGATTTATGGGGGGGTTAGATTAAAAAAGGCATAAGTCTTGTCTCATGCCTAAGTTATCATATGGCGCACCCAACAGGGATCGAACCTGCAACCGTCAGAATCGGAATCTGATACTCTATCCAATTGAGCTATGGGCGCTTATCTGAGCTGCCAAAACCGCCTTGGCGTATTTCAACGACCTCTTCTTCTTTGGCAGTATAGAACGCAAGAAAGACACCTTGTACGAAGCGCTCAAGGGCATCGATGCGCATTACTTTATCAGACCTATTCTCTATCGCTACGATGATATGCCCTTCATTTTTAGCACCATAGTAATCTGCATCGATGATGCCTACAGTATTAAGAAGCGTCATTTGATACTTCATGCCAAAAGATGAACGGGGATAGATATTTAAGACATAACCATCTAACATCTTACATCTGATACCAGTAGGGATCTTTATCGTCTCGTTTGGTCTAAGGTCGATAGACAAAGGTGTCACAAAGTCATATCCTGCACTGGACACTGTTGCTCTTTTCGGCAACGCAATAGCATCATAAGCTTTTCTTATCGCATCTTCATCTTCGATGTTAAGTAGCTTTTGTGTATCTTCTGTAAACTGTTTGAGCGATACTTTTAAAAATTCTGCCACGACCATGCAAAAATTATACAATAATCCTTGCCAAATTAAAACAGGCATGTTATCATACATGAGCGCAACAGCTGAAAGCGCAAATGAAGAAGTACTCAAGAGGCTGAAGAGGTGCCCCTGCTAAGGGCATAGGTCGAGTTAAATCGGCGCGAGGGTTCAAATCCCTCCTTCTTCGCCAGTGAAACCGATGGTCCGGTGGTGTAGCGGTTTAACATGCCTCCCTGTCACGGAGGAGATCGCGGGTTCGATTCCCGTCCGGACCGCCATTATATATTGCAGATGTAGTTCAATGGTAGAACGCGACCTTGCCAAGGTCGACACGAGGGTTCAATTCCCTTCATCTGCTCCATTAGATAGTCAAAAGTGCTTATGATAAGCACTTTTTGTTTTATATTCTCAAAGATATCATTATCTATAGTCTTAACATCCAAACTTGTTTGTGTAAAAAATAGCGATAAGCCCCTATGAATAAAGGACTTATCGCTTTTTTGGTGTTTCTTTTTTGAATGGCCATATATCGAACTTATTGCTGAGTTTTTATGAGATATATGGAATAGATATTTAGATCATGTCAGATGCCAGTGTTGTTTTTAAAAGTGCAGAGCTCATTGAAGATGACCTTACCGATCTTGCCTATGAGTTTTTTATCACCTTTTATATCTTCAGTGTCATAGATGAAGACACCGATATAGTAGCGATGATCATTGGCCTCCAAGACACCAACGTCATGGTTCAGATAGTCTAGCTCACCAGTCTTATGGGCAAAGGAAAATGGATAATCGATATAACGACAGAGTTGATCTTGTAGTCTCTGTCTTTTTAAGATCGCGATCGCAAGCTCAGAAAGTTCATCATCTAAGATCTCATGATGATAGAGCTTCTTGAACAGAATGAACATATCATGTTGGGAAGAGTAGTTGTTAAGGCCGGAAGCGATCGCCTTTTCATCTAACATATATCTTTCAAGTCTCGTGCTTTCAAGTCCTAGTTGCTCATAAAGATAACTATCGATGTATTCAAGGCCAAGTAATCTAATGATCGCATTGGTCGCTGTGTTATCTGATGTGATGATCATCCAAGTGATGAGCTCTTTGATACTCATGGATCTTGGCCCATCTTCAAAGACTTCACTATCAAAAAGAATATCATCGACCATGATCTCATCTTTAAGATCGTACCTCCCTTTCCTTATCTCTTCCATCATACAAAGCATGATCCCGACTTTGATGATCGAAGCAGAGACGATCTTCTTTTTTGCGTCTTGACCATAAATGATCGCTCCTTCATCTATATCTCTAATGAGTATCGAAGTCTTGGACTTTGAAGTCTCAAGGAGTTTTGTGACCTTATCTTCCAGCATGCTAGATCACTTTTTGATCAGGACGTTTTCTACAATTATACTCATCAAGCTTTTCTTTCATCTTGTCAGGGATAGTACGTCCTACTGGTATGACCTTTGCGTTTGCCATCTTTGTCGC
The DNA here is from genome assembly GCA_944326055.1 of uncultured Erysipelotrichaceae bacterium. Classification (GTDB taxonomy): domain Bacteria; phylum Bacillota_I; class Bacilli_A; order Erysipelotrichales; family Erysipelotrichaceae; genus JAHHTG01. The sequence continues at coordinate 15,293 of CALVCT010000004.1, read as the reverse complement.
AAAAGAAGTTATGAAGTCGATATCATCTTTCATATGTCCCATATCCATATGAGCCATCGTGTCATAGTGATTGTGTATGATCAACATATCATTAGGTGCGATACGCGCAAAAGTCATAGCTGGTATGCCCTTATCTGCAAATGGTGTCGAATCACTTGAATAGACACCTTGCATGACACGCAGAGGATAACCTTCGATAAGTGCTGTATATTCAAGATAATCAACAAGCTTCATCTCACTTGTACACATCGCAAGTGGTGTGCCTAAGGTCGTACCTATCATATCTAGGTTGATACAAAGCTTGATCTTTTCAATTTCCTCTTCATGCGCCTTGACATAAGCCTTAGAACCTAATAGACCACGCTCCTCGCTGCCACAGAAGATGAATCTAAGACTGTAGTGTGGACGATGTTTTTTGAAATGATCCAAGATCGCCAAGATACCTATCGCCCCTGAAAGATTATCATATATACCACATGACAAAGGCACTGAGTCATAGTGAGCCGTAAAGACGATCTCATCTTCAAGCTCACCTTCTATATAGGCAACGACATTGTGTGACAAAGCTGTCTTAGCTTCATTTTTCGTCGATATCTTGATATTCTTTGGCCTTTTAGCGATGATCTTGGCGGCATCTTTGATATTGATATTGACGCCAGGCATATTCTTATTGCCTTCTCTTATGTAACTTCTGAGCTCTTTATCGTCGATGTCATCTGTATCATCGATAAGAGTACCATTAGTCGTGATAAAAGCTAAGGCACCACTTTTATTGAGGTCTTCAAGCCTAAACTTACCAATGCCACCTGTAAATAAGACGATCTTATCTTTACAAGCACTGAGTGAATAAGCGTCATTGTTTGAAAGGTAAAAGAGTTCTGCTTCGATCTCACCATCAGCACAACCTCTATAACCTTTACAAGCGACCTTTTGACCATCGATATAAAGTTGAGCCTTACATGTATCAGCTTCAACTTCAAAACTTTCTAGAGTAGCTTTGACGCCTAGATCTTCGACATGCTTTTTGATCATCTTCGCTGCTTTGAGCTCTTCTTTTGAGCCACCTGTCCTAATGAAACCTAGTTCATCAAACAGATCTTGGATCTCTCTTTTCTTCATCTTTTTCCTCCTTATTAAAAGGAGCCCGAGGGCTCCTGCTTATCTATATGAGAATACTTCGACTTCTTTAGCGACGACGATCTGTTTTTGATCATCACGTCCTTCAACACAAGTCTGTAATGTCAAGAACTTATCACCAGGCTCTAAAGTGACACCTGTATCATACTCATCGATCTCACTCATCCTTTGCTCGTAGTATTCAAGTTCTTCATCCGTCCAATCTGGCAACATATAGTACATACCATCTTCAAGCGGTGCAAGAGGATTGTCATACTGTTGAGCGATATAGACATGAGCTATCTCATATTTTCTGACTTCGTTTTCTAGAACTAAGTAGACATATTTATTAGCTTCATAGTTCTCTTCTTCCATAAGTTTGACTAGAGGTGTGAACTTATGTGTCATACTTGGTTCATATGATGGATAGACGTAGTGTCCATAAAGTGTGATATTCGTACTGCTTGTTAGATCTGAGAATGGATCGACGAAGATCGAACCTTCTTCATCATATTCCATCGTCTCCCAGTCTGTACGTAGATATTTCTCATATCCAGCATTTGAATTATTTGGATCGATATATTGGACTACTGGCAAGTCGATGAGACCACTTTCAAATCTGATCTCACCGATATAATCGCTATTGATCGCATGTCTCTCATCCCAGATCTCAGCATATGCTTCCCAATCGATAGTTTCCGTCGTTGCGCTTGGCGAAGGTGATGTGCTTGGTGTCGTCCCTGTTGGGGAGTTGCTCCTTCCACTCAACATGACAAAGATGAGGACGACTAAGATGACGATCGCTGCGATGATGATAGGGATGAGTATCTTCTTAGTGTCTTTCTTTGGTCCTTTAGGTGCACCAGTATCTTCACTTTCTTCTTCCTCATATGTCTCATCAGGCATGACTTCATCCTCGATGTCTGTGCCATCGAAGATCTGCGTATTATCAGGGATATCCTCTTCGACTTCCTCTGTATCTTCGACTAGATCTTCTTCGTTTTGGTCAAGTATATCTTTTTCATTCTCGATCATAAACTGTTCTCCTTTTGATAAATGTCGTTCACTCGCTCATTATATAATAATTCATCATCATTTACTAGCTTTTTGACTTTCGATGAAATAGGCATAATACTCATCGAAAGTGATGCCGTTATCTTTGATGTATTTGGCAACTTCTTTGCCGACATAGCGATAATGCCATGACTCATAAGTATAGCCTGTCATCTCTATCTTATCGCTAGGATAGCGCAGGATGAATCCATACTCATACGCATGATCTTGAAGCCACAAAAAAGCAGCACTGTCTTCAAATGTGCCAAGATCACCACCTGGTTCTATCAGATCGACGACTCTTCCTGTCTGATGATCTGAGAAGCCTGGTCTTGCACTATAGGTGTCGACGACTTCTTGAGGATCTCTTTCAAGATAGCTATTGTAGATGCGCACTTGACTATCATAAGGACGATAAGCCGAAGTGATCCAGACATCGATACCTTCAGCCATCATCTTATCAGCCATCGCGACATAAGCCTCATAAGTATCACGATCAAGATAAGCATCTAGACCATAATAGCTATCGATATGGACGAGATCTTCTGGTACATACTCTTCGATCGTATAGTACTTATTAGCGATGATAAGATCATCTTTGCTAGTATCTGAAACGATCGTATTCGTATAGTAGTCATGATCTCTATTACAATTGACCATCTCGACGACTTCCCTATAGTCCATCTCAGGATGTAACGCCAGATAGTCTAGATAGCGATCAAGACGTTCGTGGATATAATATGCTGTCCGCATGAGGGCCAAAGTATCTTCATCATAGCTATCGGCTTGATAACCTTTATTGACGACCATCAAGCGATCCTCGGCTTTTAGATCTAGGCTTAGATATCTATCGAGCCTCGATACATCAAAAGTTGGATCACTTATGACCTTGATGATCTCGGCATCATAACCATGTTCCATGATCTTATCTTTTGCCTCTTCGCCAAGGCTTTCGATGACTTTGATCTCATCTTCGCTATAGCCGATCTCAGCTAAGCGGCAACTTGAGCAAGCGACAAGAAACAACAGCAAAATCAAAACACTGATCTTTTTCATCAAAGGAAAGCAGCGAAAGAACTAAGCAAGATAAATAAGACTATCGCAATGACGACAGCACGATATAAGACTAGATGTTTTCGCACTTGATAGCTCCTTCTAGTGCTATCTGCATCATCTTCGTAAAGCTCGTCTGACGCTCTTCAGCTGTCGTGATCTCATCTGAAACGAATGAATCAGAGATCGTAAGAAGGCAAGCAGCACGCTTGTTGAGTACTTTAGCATTCGCAAAAAGCGCAAAGCTTTCCATCTCGACACAGATACAACCCTTTTCAACGATAGGGGCGATATATCCCTGTCCACCTTCACGATAGAAGACATCTGATGAGTGCGTACCAGCTTCAACGACTGGGATCTCTAACTCCTTAGCCGCTTCACGCAAGATATCATTGAGTTCTTTAGAAGGATAGTCGATATCACTTTCGTATCCACTTTGTGTCTTCGCATATGATGACTCACTATAAGCCTTATCGACTAAGACGACATCATAGACTTTGACATCTTTGACATATGATCCAGCACTGCCGATACGGATGATGTTTTCGACACCATATTGTTTATAGAGCTCATAAGAATAGATGCCTATCGAAGGCATGCCCATGCCTGAGCCCATGACCGATACACGATGTCCTTTATAAGTTCCTGTATAGCCAAACATATTGCGGACACTGTTGAATTGCGTGACGTCTTCTAAGAATGTCTCAGCGATGAACTTCGCTCTGAGTGGATCGCCAGGCATGAGGACAGTCTTAGCGATATCGCCCATCTGGGCACTATTGTGTGGTGTAGCCATTTAACTTCTTCCTCCTTTAAATGTGCTTAAGATATTAGTATTGAATGAGAAGGACATCTTCTCTTTATGACGGTAACGTTTGATCGCATTTTCGATCAAGATATCACACTCTTTCGTAAAATCGATATCGACTTCTTTCCAAAGATAGAAAGCTAAAGAGCCTGGTATCGTATTGAGCTCTGTCAGATAGATCTCATCTTCGATGACCATAAAGTCGATCCTTGCGCACCCAAAGGCGTCAAGTACTCTATAAGCCTTTAAGGCTAGGGCTTTGATCTCTTCTGTCATCTCATCAGATAGTGGTGCCGGTACTAAGCGCGAGGTATTGGCCATACCACCTTTAGCTCCTTTAGTAGGAAGCTTGCTTTTTGCGCCTTTAGCATTACCGACATACTTACCATCGAACGATAAGATCTCATCATCTTTAAGTACTTCTTCTAAAACTGAAGTCCTAAAACTTTCACCATCGCCGATGATCGCACAGTTCACTTCTTTGAAATCGCTCATATATTTCTCGACTAAGATCTTGTCATCATATCTAAGGACTTCCTTGATCTTAGCTTCAAGTTCAGCTTCTTCATGGACGACTTCGATACCGATCGATGAGCCAAGATTGGCTGGCTTTAAGATAAGTGGCAGACCAAAGTCTTTGAGCTTAGAGATCAGACCATCTTTATCTTCTTTTAGATCGAGCGCTCTGAAGTAAGTCCAAGGCACAAGTGGTAATCCTTCATGGCTCAGTACTTCTTTCATGATGACTTTATCCTGACCGATAGCTGCCCCTAAGACACCGCTTGATGTATAAGGAATATCCATCATCTCCATCATGCCCTGTAAAGTCCCATCTTCACCATTTGTGCCATGGTTGACTAAGAAAGCGACATCGATATCAGTGTGCTCTGACTTAAAGAGACCTTCTTTGATCGGTCGTAAGTAGGTCTTATGACCATCTTTGCAAAGTGAGACTTTTGTGAGTTTTGCGCATAAGGCATCAAGATCATAATAGTTACTGAGATCAAAAAGGGCTTCCCCTATATAAAAGTCTTTATTCTTAGCGATGTAGACTGGTATGACTTCATATTTATCTTGATCTAAGGCATGTAATACTTGATTGGCACTGATACAAGATATCTCGTGCTCACAGGCCTTCGAACCAAAGAAGACAGCGATTCTCATCTTCATATAGTTAACCTCCTAATTGCTGAATGCATCTGGCAGATCGTTCTCTAAAAGAATAGTATCATCTTTCGTAAAGTTTTGATAGATGTGATCAAAAGCCTTATAGATATCATCGACGATATCAACTTCGCTCATATCAAATCCACTTCTTTCAAGACCCTTTAAGATCGCTCTAGCACGACCTTTACCAACTAAGATCACATGATCTGCTCTATCTTTCATATAAGCGCCAAACTCTTCGTTATAGCGCTCTTCATCTTTACCGAGGTCGATAAGACCAGGGGTGACGATGACTCTTTTTTGTGGCATCATCGCTAAGACATCAAGAGATAATCTGCTTGATACTGGATTAGAGTTGAAGGCGTTATCGATGAAGTGATAACCATTTATCTCTCTTGTCTCAAGGCGATGCGCGATAGGTCTTAGTTCTCTTATCGCATCGATGATCTTTGATGTCTCGATACCGAGCTTGTGACCTAGGGCGATGCCTAAAAGTAGATTAGTTATATTGTGTTTACCAAGTAAGACCGTCTCAAACTCATATTCTTCATCATCGATCATGACTTTGAATGATGAGCCTTTATTATCAAAGTGTACATCATAAGCACGATAATCAGCTTCACTGTCGATACCGACCGTCACGATACGTACATCGTTTTCGATCTTATGGTCACGTATCAGTTCGTTGTCGATATTGATGATACCAAGCCCATCGCTAGGCAATCTTTCGATCACCTCAAACTTCTCCTTGATGATATTATCGAGGGAACCAAATGTGTTGAGGTGTTGTGGCCCTATCGAAGTAAGGATACCGATCGATGGTTTGACGAAATCCATGAGATATGTGATATCGCCCTTATGATCAGCTCCCATCTCACATAAGAAGAGTTCATGGATAGGCTTTATCTCCTCTCTTATCGTGCGCGTAATGCCCATTGGCGTATTGTAGGAAGCTGGTGTCATCAGTGTATAGTACTTTTCATCCAAGATATGATATAGGACATTTTTAGTCGAGGTCTTACCATAAGAGCCAGTGATGGCTACTTTGATCAGTTCAGGTGACTTAGCTAAGATGTCCCTTGCCTCATTTTCGTAGCCCTTTTTGATCTTCTCTTCTAATGGTCTTGTGATGATCGCCATCGGATAGATGAGAAGCCAAGAAGTAAGTGGCAAAAGACAAGCAATGATCAAAAGATCTGTATCACTAAAGACTAGAAGACTGACTAAGATGATATCTAGGATACTGATACAGATGATCTGTCTTTTGACGCGATCAGTATAGACTAAAGGCTTGATATATGTCTTGTGCTCCTCCCTATACAACAAGACGATAGCTATAAGAGCTGTGACGATAATGATCGCTAGACCATCGATAGCCACTAAGAAGTGCACAAACAGGTACTCTGCGATGAAAGCTAAAGCGACATAAGTGAAATAACCATTAGGTCTAAGATTCTTAAGATCTAAAAGCCACTTCGTGTAGCGGTCTAGTTCATAACGGTTCTGTTGAAAGACATGCAAAGCATGCAAGATATGAGTGATAGTCAAGATCAGAAAGATCGAAACGATTACGATTTTCATAGAATGTCCCTCTTTAAAAATGCAGCTAAGACGCGATTAAAGCGTTCTGCTTCATAAAAATATGCATAGTGATCAGCGCCTTCAAAAACGACAAGAGCACTATCAGGCAAGAGCTTTTCCATCATCTTTCCCTGACTTAAAGGTGTCGCTTCATCCTTGTCGCCAAAGACTAAAAGTGTCTCGACATCTATCCTCGGTAAAAGATCTTTCACATCGTCATTGACGACTTTGACGAAAGTCTCGCGCATGATACCTTTAGCGCTCTTATAATCAGCGCTTCCTACATTATCTTGAAGTTTCCTTAACAGAGGCTTAAACGGACCTATAGACAAGACTTTCTTAGCAGCTTTATAAGCATAGGTCCTAAGATACCAAAGCGGACCATGGCTCTCTTTAAGGCCAGCTGCTCCAGTCAGACACATGCGTCTTACAGGATACTTATAGGCATAGTGAAAAGCGATGCGACAGCCAAAAGAATGAGCGATGATGATAGGTTCTTTGATATCCAGTGCCTCATTGAACTTTCTGAGCCATTCACTATAGTCTTCGACACTAAAAGCACGATATGGTTCTTCGCTCTTACCAAAGCCCGGAAGATCAAGACTTGTGACTTTGAAGTCTTTAGAAAGAAAAGCAGCGATATAAGCCATCATCTCTAGATTCTGTCCCCAGCCATGCAAAAGAAGGACGTCGCATCCATGATCGCCATAGCGCATATAGCGTACTTTGATACTATCGATAACGATCTCACTCATAAGCCTGCCTATTATACATCATTCTGAGCATCGTTCATTGTCTTTTCGATATTGGCCTTCTTTTTGCGACGCTTTTTCGGCTTGATGATACGGAAGATGACACCATCATCCATATTCTCACCAACAGCTTTATAGCCATATGTCTCAGTGACTCGCTTAACGATCGATAGACCTAAGCCAAACTTACCTTTATTGCCCATCTCATAAGGCTTGAACAACTTTTCAAGACGATCTTTATCCATCAGTTCACCATCATTGAAGATCGTGAGCTCTTTTTCATCTAAAGTGATCTTGACGACAGTCTTGGCATAACGCAGTGCATTATCAAGAAGGTTCTCAACGACGATCAGCCAGCTTTCTCTTTCACCATGGAAATAGACCTCATCAAGCTCTGTCTCGATCTTGATCTCACCACGTAAGACACTAGCAGCCATGATCGCTTCTTTGATGACTTCGATCATATTGACGTTGTCACCTTCCCCGACATTATCTTCTAGATAGCCCATCTTATTGAAAGTGATGAGACTATAGACTTTCTTTTCGAGCCTATCCGCATTATCGATGATGACATCGACGCTCTTCTCTAAAGTATCATAGGGATAGATGCCATCTTTGATCGATTCTGAATATGACTTGATCGTAGCGATCGGCGTCTTTAGATCGTGGGAGATGTTTTGGATCATCTCTTCACGGATCTTTTGTTGTTTGAGAAGTTCATCGCTCATATCGACCAGTGCATCAGCGACTTCTCCGATCTCATCGTGACGATAGAGCTTGAGTGTCGCTTTATCGCCTCTTCTTAATTTGTCGATATAACCTTTGATCGCATTGAGTGGTCTGATAAGTGAAAAGACCCATAGTGATAAGAAAGTATAGATCACAAGAACGATGACCATCGTGACATTGACGACAGAATTCGTAAGTGCACTGCGCATCGTCAAGCGATAGTCATCTTTGACGATCGAGACGACACTATAGTCATCACTATTGATCTCGATGTGTCTGACAGTATAGACGATATTTCTTTCACCCTCATCGATGATACCATCGTAGATCTCTTGATCATGATAAGGATCGATCAAAGCTAAGATATTAGCGAGCCTCGTCCCCTCTTCGACCCTACTTATATAACAATCCTGTCCCCAAGAATATAAGAAATGGGAGACATTAGAATCATCATCATCGATCGCCAAAGAACTGCCTAACCTTGTGATATAGTCGTTCTGTGCTGAATGGATGAGATCGAACATCTGATCATTGACATAGTTATCGATATTTCGAGGGATAAAAGTAAAGAAAAAGAACAAGAACGCGATCATCACGAAGAAAGAGATCGAGATGAACTGTTCGATCAGAGTCAGGTTCTTGATCCAAATAAATAATCGTTTCATCCTAAACGATAACCAAAACCATAGATGGTCTGGATATTGATATTAGGCATCTTCTTGCGTAGGCGTCGCAAAGTGTCATCGACGACCCTGTCAGAACCATAGAAGTTCTCATCCCAGACTTTGACTAAGATCTGCTCACGTAAGAAGGCTGTTCCCTTATTCCTCACAAACAACATCAAGAGATCGAACTCTTTAGTCGTAAGATCTATAGGTCGATCGTTTTCATAGACGATGCGTTGATTCTCATCGATCTCATAGCCATCGATAGCGATGCGTTCATTGTCCTTATAGATGCGCTTCATGATATTGTTGATGCGAAGGACGAGTTCTTTTGGTGAGAAAGGTTTCGTGATATAGTCATCTGATCCCTTCTCAAGACCGATGACACGATCGAACTCTTTATCTCTAGCGCTCATAAAGATGACAGGTGTTTCTTTGTTGCGGCTTTTGATCTCTTCGATGAGATCGAAACCACTCTTATCATCGAGCATGATATCCAAGACCCATAGATCGCATGGATCATCAAGATGTGAATAGGCTTCATCGAAAGTCAGATAAGAATTGACATAATAACCTTCTTTTTGTAAGTACCTCTTGACTAATTCGTTGAGGTCCTTCTCATCCTCTACGACATTGATTATCTTCTTCATATCACTCTTCCTCTATATATCCTTTATCTCTTAGATGATCGATGAAGGCATAGACGATAGTCTCACACTCTTCATCGCTTTTAGCCTCTGCCATCACACGGATGAGCGGCTCTGTACCACTAGGTCTGACAAGTAGCCTGCCACTTCCATTAAGCTTAGCTTCTAAGCTTTTGATATAAGCTAGGACCTCCTCATCTTCCATGATCTCTTTTTTATGCTTTGTCTTTTTATTGACCAATAATTGTGGATAGATAGTGACCTCTTTAACAAGCTCCTTCAAACTCTTGCCAGTTTTGACCATGATGCGCAAGATGTGCAAAGCACTCTTTAATCCATCACCAAACATTCCGTCTTCCTTGATGATGATATGCCCCGATTGTTCACCACCTAAACGATAATCATGACTTTCCATCTCTAAAGCCACTGATCTATCACCAACAGCAGTGATGACACTTCTTATACCTTTAGCTTCAAGTGCTTTATAAAGACCGATATTTGACATGACCGTCGTCACTAAGACATCATCTTTGAGCTTGCCTTCTTCTTTAAGATCAAGGCTCAAAAGATACATCAGCTTATCACCATCGACGATATCACCATTACTATCACAAGCTAAGACTCTATCGGCATCGCCATCAAAAGCGAATCCGACATCATAGCCACCCTCTTTGACTCTTTGAACTAAAGCCTCAAGATGCGTCGAACCACAGTCCTCATTGATATTGATCCCATCAGGACCATCATTCATCACATCATAAGTGCTTGCATCAAGATAGCGTTTATAGCGATCGAAAGTATAGACAGCGCCACCATTAGCTAGATCAAAAAGGACCTTGAGACCTTTGAGATCACTGTATAGATGCTCATAGAGCCAACTTGCATAGACACCATTTGCTTCCCTATAATCATAGATCTCACCGATCTTCTCGCTTTGTGCCCGCTTTAAAGCTACCTTACCATCGATATAGTCTTCGATCTTCTCTTCGATCGCATTATCGATCTTTAGACCATCTTTCGCAAAGATCTTGATCCCATTGTCATAGTAAGGATTATGGCTAGCACTGATCATGATGCCATAGTCAAAATCACCATTTGCGACAGTATAGGCTAAACATGGCGTCGAAGTGTATCCGATCTTATAGGCATCAGCGCCATAAGCGCTGAGTCCTGAAGCTATCGCGCTCTCCAACATCGATGAAGACTTACGCGTGTCTTTACCGATGATGACACGATCGCTCTTAGTGCCAAGATATGCGCCGATCTTGAAAGCTGTCTCCGGTGTCAGGTCTTTATTTGCGACACCTCTTATACCATCAGTTCCAAAATAGCGCGTCATTCGATGACCTCCGTACTATTCTCTGAATCACTGTTCGATGAAGTGAGAGTGATATTGAGCGTCAATTGATTGAGTGAGAATGAGACTAAAGAGTTCGTCGTACTTAGTTCATATTCCAGTGGTAGATCATAAGTACCAGGTGCGAGGTTCTCAAGATCGATATAGACGAAGATGTCATTAGCGCTGATCGCTTCGATATTATTAGCTGTACCAGTAACAGTCACATCAACATGCGTTTGATTATCTAAGACTGTCGCTGAATAGTTATTGTCGTTATTGCGATAGTTGATCGCCACATCCTCTAAGACCTTACTAGATCTTTGAGCCAAAGTGATATTGAGGCTGACAAGTGAGACATCACTACCACTGACACCTTCAGGTAAAGTGACTGGTGCTGTGACAGTCGTCGAGCCTGTGAGCGTCGATGCATCATAGCTGATCGTGACTTGATTGATCGTATTGAGAACTTCCTCTGAAGCATAGATCGTCGCTGTCTGTCTATCCATCGTCACCGCATCGATAGCCATATCATTAGGTACTTCACCCGTAAACTCTAACACGATAGGAACGGTCTTATGAGGTGAAGAGACACTGACTGAGACAGTGATCGTGCTTGGAACGATCTCTGCATCAACAGCTCTACCACTATCATCATAAGCGACAAGTTGTGCTTCCGTTTCAAAGCTGGCTGTCTGTCCACTGACATCGATCAGGGCTTTGACCATAGCGATCGAATCGAGGGTCTCTCTTGAAGCTCTGATATTGACGCTCTGTCCATTTGGGAAGACTGGCTCACCTAAGACATAACGTGAATCCATCTCGTCTGTATTGATGAAATCATAACCGACTTCAAATTGTTGAGTCGTCTTACGTGATAGCGTGACTAAGACATCACTTGGGCTTGTGACAGTCTGGACGTTATCACCATAACCCGTCGCTTCAAGGCGGACAAGATGTGTACCTTCTGTATAACCATCGAGATTGATCTGACAATAACCTGTCCTGGTGATGGCATTATTGACATTAGCGGCATCACCCGTGACCGTCACTTGGCAAGTCTCTGGTAGACCGCTTACTTCAAAAGATTCTGTATTATAGACCGCACGCACTGAGACATTGCTTAATGTCCTGGCGCTGGTAAGAGAATTCGCAAAGATGCTGTTTTCACTGTCATAGTTGACAGTCAGATATAAGAATATCGCTAATAATAATGAGACGATAGGTAGATAGCGTTTAGTAAAGATGATCTTGTCGACAAGTCCAGAAAACCATCTAAAGATACGAAAGACGCCCTGTTCCATATTCCCATAGGCACTAGTCACACGCTTGCTTTGGTCAGCGATCTTCTTAGCTATCTCGACTTTGGAGTCATGGTCTTGCCTGTTAGTTCTTTTGGCCATCTTCTTCACCTCCTGTATTGTCTTTGATCTCGATGACTTCTGTGTCATCTAAGACCGCTTCTTGTCTCTCTTTATCTTTCTGTTTGAAATAATCATATTTCTTACGATTATTGCGAGGAACTTTCATCTCACTTTCGATCTCTGAGCGTACATCTTCTTTATTCTCTTCCTTTTTCTTCTTGAGTCCGAAAAGACCGAAGCTCTTTGGCTGCTCTTTGGACTTCGTGATGACTACTTCACTATCATCATCGATAAAAAGGGAAGTCCTTTGTCTTGAGTCTTCGCGGATCTCGATCTCATCGTTGAGGATGACTTTGCGCAGATGGTCTTTGAGCTGGACCTCATCGACAGCGAAGATCTTGCCCTTCTCAGCGATCGAGATACCAGATGTCTCCTCAGAGACGACGATCGTGAGCGCATCAGTGACTTCACTGATACCAAGTGCCGCCCTATGTCTTGCGCCATAACGCGATGGCAGATCTTCATTAGTTGGTGGAAAATATGCACTAGCACAAGCGATCTTATCACCTTGGATAATGACGGCTCCATCATGTAGAGGTGTCGTCGTGATGAAGATACTGGTAAGTAGTTCCTTAGAAACTGTCGCATTGATAGCGATGCCCGTCTTGATATAGTCTTGCATAGATTGGGATTGCTCGATCGTGATCAAAGCTCCCACTGATTCCTCTGACAGTACCATGACCGCTTTATATACTTCATCGACAAGATGCTCTTTTTCATTAGATAAAAGGCTTGTGATCCTTGAGAAGACACCAGTCTTACCTATCCTTTCAAGAAGACCACGGATCTCTGGCTGAAAGATGATGATGACAGCCAAAAAGCCCCAGCTGATAAAAGTATCTGAGAAATAGGCGACAGTTGTAAGTCCTAATAATTTAGCTAGTCCATTGATGATAAGGACAAGGATGATCCCCTTGAAGATCTGTATCGTCCTGGCGTTATTGCGGACGAATTTCATCGCATAGTATATGACAAACCAGATGATCGCGACATCAAAGAAGATACGCGATATGGTCCAGATGCTCCTTAAGGTGACACTGATCGAATAATCTGGCATAGCAAGTCCTCCTTGTGAATGATTATATCACATGTCGATTATGTGATGCGGTATGTGTTTCAAAAGAGCTGAAGAGATGAAGATATATGATATAATGACGGCTATGAACAAAAATGTAATAAAGCTTAGATATGAAGACAAAGATATCTATCTTATCAAGACAGCTCATGTCTCTAAAAATAGTGTCGAAGATGTCAAAGAGACGATCGAAGAGATAGGACCTGATGCGATCTGCATCGAGCTTGATGAAGATCGCTATGGCAGGATCAAAAAGAAGAAAGAATGGACCGAGATGGACATCAAGACTGTCATCAAGGATGGCAAAGTCGGCTTCTTACTTGTGAATATGATACTCGCATCTTTTCAAAGACGAGTCGCGATGAAACTTGGATCGAATACCGGTGGCGAGATGATAGAAGGTATGAAACAGGCTGAAGAGCGCTCTATACCTTTGATCTTAGCTGACCGGGACATCAATACGACTTTTAAAAGGATATGGTATAACTTAGGCTTCACAGAAAAGTGTAAACTTTTAGCGACCATCATCTACTCGATCTTCGATGATGAAGAGATCACCGAAGAAGACTTGGCCAATTTAAAGAGTTCAGATATGTTAGATGCAGCGATGAACGATATAGCCAAGAGCTTCCCTAATGTCAAACGCATCTTGGTCGATGAGCGCGATATGTATCTAGCTTATAAGATAAGGAGTGCCAAAGGCCAAAAAGTCGTTGCGATCGTCGGTGCTGCTCACGCGGATGGCATAGCTTCACATATTAGTGAAGATATCGATATCGAGGCTCTATGCGATCTTACAAAGCGCAAGAGCGTGCTTGGCACTATCATCAAATGGGGCATTCCACTGGCCCTTGTCGCTATCGTCATCTATAGCTTTATCGCTAATCGTGATGTCGGTATCGATCAGGTCATCACATGGATACTCTTTTGCGGCATAGGCAGTGCTTTGGGCTCGATCATTGCCCTAGCTCATCCTCTTACGATCCTAGTCTCTTTTATCGTCGCCCCTTTCACTGCGATCAACCCACTACTTGCAGCCGGCTGGTTCGCTGGTCTTACAGAGATCAGTGTCCGTAAGCCTAAAGTACGTGACTTTGAAGGCTTAGCTGAGGATACGAGCACACTAAAAGGCTTCTTTAAAAATCGCGTCACAAGAGTCTTATTGGTAGTCGTATCTTGTAATATCTTCTGCTCGATAGGCTCGATCATCGGTGGTATCGACGTCGTAAGATCTTTCTTAGGATTATTATAAAAAAGGAAAAGACCAATGTATCGACCCAAGGTCTTTATACCCATTATTCTTCAGTAATGATATTGCCATCTGCATCGGTTAAGGTTTTTCCTTCTGGATCTTTCTTTTCAACGGTTCTCGTGATCTCTTCTTGATAGGGAACGAGTATCTTGATCGCCTCGGCGCCTTTATCGACATGCCGATTAAAATTTATGCGCCATGAATTATATCCGGCAATCAAAGAAGCGTCCGGTTTTTGATCCAATATTAGGATCGTATTGTTGAAGGAGTAGCTGTGAAACTTCGATAAGAACGACAAGTACTCTTTGTAATTCTCGGAAGAATACACGCTCTTGACTCTTTTTCAATGGCAGAAAATAGTTCTTTTAGTCGTTCTTCTTGATTCATTTATTCACTTCCTTTCCAAATAAAAAGGATAGACTACTCTATCCCGTTTGTAATATTGCCGATTATTTATTCTTCTTTTAATTGTGGATGCTGTGCGTAGAAAATGTTTTTCTGTTTTTCGATCTCAGCTTTTAATTGTTCTTTAGTCGGTAAGTACGTTAAATACTTCGACATAAACAAGCGCTCATTATCATGAAGTACAGAATATCTGGCTATATCTTCATCTGTCTCAGCACAAAGAAGGATGC
>CALVCT010000003.1 GCA_944326055.1 uncultured Erysipelotrichaceae bacterium | reverse complement strand
TACCACTGATAGCTACCTCATTCATCGTGATCCCTTCATCTTCATAGATGATGGTCAGAAAGAGTGCCGAGGCATAGCCAAGACCGTATCTTTCAAAGATCCTGTCAAAATGTTTTTGGCTCGACCTGTATAAGATCGATGAATCAAGACTCAAGATATTTCTTGCCATAATTACCTCGTGTGAACATTATAGCACAGTAAGAACAAAATAGTTGAACATTCAAGTTTTTATTTAAGAGATGTCAAAAGACTTTACCAAAGTCTCGACAAAACGTGCTCGATCGATAAAGTTTCTTTTATCCTCATGTTTTATACTTCTTAGAAGAACTCACAAAAGATCAAAGAGCTTCTATCAAACTTGTCGGTGCTGATAAAGATAGATCGATAACAGAATATCCCCTACATAATGATGCTGTGGGGGATGGCGGCATTTGTGATATGGCGACATCGCTCCAATATCCGCAAGATATTAAAAGGTGAAGAAGGCAAAGTTCGCTGGCTACGCTAAGCAGTCAAAAAAGACTGCTTTTTTACTATTTACTCTATTAACGATTGGACTATTGGCTCTTGGACTATGTGCCTGTTCTTCAGGCGCTTCGACGACAGTTAACGATTATCCGATGCCATATGCTAACGATATCAAAGGAACGATAACACTTCACGCTGAATATGCTGATGGAGTTGTCGATACGATCATGGTTGAAGTTAAGAAACCGTGGTCTGAAACGGGCTTCATTGGTGAGAGGTATTTGAATGGCGAATTTAATGAACAAGATGTCGATGATGAACTGGGCCTATTAATGGCCATGTGTATTAATGGCGAAATGGGAAATGACTTAGTTGATGGTATCAATGTCGTCAGAAATAGCATGAATAGCGAAGGGGTGGATTATGCGATTGAATATGACCTTGATAAACTGATGGTTGTATATGATGATTTGTTTAAAGGTAATGATCTCAACTTCGAAAGACTGTCCGAAATGTATCAAAACGCTGCCGAATAATCATAATAATATTTGAGCATAAATTAAAAAGAGGCCGTAGATAGTCTCTTTTCGTTTGAACAAAACTAGATGAGGAATTTTTAAATTGGTAGTCTTATACATATGCGAAGGAGGATATCATATATGTATGCTATTGAAAAAGTTTTTGATTACTTGATAAGGGCAGGCTTATCAGAATACGAAGCAGATATGCTGATCATGCAACCATTGAAAGAAGAAGCTGAAGATTTTGTTGAGTTGTTCAAAAAAAGTTAACAATCTGCCGCAGCAAAACAGCAATGCGGGGCAATCAACGAGAGTGATAGCTCTCACATAAGCTTTGATTATCTTCGTTTAGAGATCATCGTCGCTACTACACTGACCTAATGAGAATAATCCGATTTGTGATTTTCCTATTTCCACTAATTCTTTTGCTATTTCATTGATATCGTCACTGATCTTATTTTTCATAACGAGTGTTAATAGCATGGCTGCATTTACACCGTAGATTGTTTTAATCATGTTATTTTTTATACTGTATTTTATTGCGCTGTTAAACGGCGTTCCATTTAATACATCAGTAAGCATGATAATACCGGTGCATTCGCTTAGTTCCTTAATTGCAGAGTCAATTTTCTTGTCAACATCATCTGGTGAATCACTAGCTTCAAAATCAACGGTTCGAAGATATTGTTCTTCCCCGACAATCAACTCAACATTTGACTTTAGTCCTGAGGCAAAATGCCCATGACCAATGACAATAATACCGATCATAATTCGTTTTCCTTCCTTATCACATCTCTTAATTCAAGTAGATTTGAAATAACATAGTCAGCTTGACTTACGTCTAGATCCAAATAGCGATCATATCTTCCAACCACTTTCATTCTTGCAGCTTTACCCGCTAGTATGCCTAGTGGCGAATCTTCCACCACTAGGCATTTATCTGATGAAACATTAAGAATCTTTCTTGCGTGAAGATAGATACCCGGATCTGGTTTTACAGACCCTAATTCCCTACCAGATATTATTTTATCGAAGTATTTTCTTATGTCGCTACTCTCGGTCATCTTTTCTACAAAGGATAGCGGTGAATTTGACGCAATGGCTAGTTTGTATTTGCCATGGAATTCCTTTAACAGAGGATAAACTTCTGGAAAAATTAGTTCTTTAGTGTACGGATGTTTGTCGATATACTCAGATAACTTTGTTTCTGCCTCTTCGAAAGATATATTTAACACCTTGGACATATATCGATAATTGTCTGTATCTGTCGTTCCGACAAGCGCTTTAATTTCCCTTTCGTTTGGTGAAACGATTCCATTTTCTTTAAGAAATTCCAGATTATCTACAACACTTTTTCTCTCGCTGTCGATAATCACGCCATCAAAATCAAAAATTATTGCTTCGATCATAATGCGACCGTTAATAATCGACTATCTGATAGTATCTTCTTGTTGAATGATCTTTTCCAGTATAATCCATCATATATTCTGCATACAGATCCTCAATGCAAACAGTTAATATAATCGGAGATATAAACCGTCTGAATTTCTTGCTCACTCCTTCCATGCTAAATTTAGCAGTGTCAATTACCCAAAGCTTTTCATGAGCATACTTCTGAAGGAACCTCAAGCATCTCTCATCCATAGGTCTTGATTCATCTTCACTCATCAGAATTACGATACTCATGTCATTTTGTACGATCTCCAAACATCCATGAAAAAATTCACCTGAATTCATTGCTTGTGTTTTTTGTCTGAATAGTTCTTCGGCAACATCCGCAGAATATTTTAAAGCTTCGCCATAGTTGATTCCGCTATAGATCCACAACTGGAAGTCTTCGTTATGATACTTCTCTGCATAATCTTTTGCTTCGCTGTCGAATTTATCCACAACATCTGTTAACCCAATTGGTATATTAGCGATCTCATCAGCAAATTCTTCGTAATCTTCAAAGCTGCCATTATTCTTAAGTAATCT
>CALVCT010000002.1 GCA_944326055.1 uncultured Erysipelotrichaceae bacterium | reverse complement strand
CATCTCCGATAGCAAGGCCTACAGCAAGCTTATTAGAGTCATTATATTTGAGGTAGATATCTCTATCACTACAATACCCTTTAAGTTCACCATTAGATCGTGCTTCCACAAATAGAGTCTTAAGTGGTCCATTACCATCTATACGGACTTGGATCTTTTCATCTTCTTCCTTGATATTCATAGCGATCAGTGCAGCGATCGACATTGTGCGGCCTAATGCTGCATTGGAAGTTGGATAAAGATCATGAAGTCTTCTTGCTTCTTCAACGACATCTTTACTATCACAAGCTAATATACGTATATTATGTACTCTATCAAGAGCGTTTATCACATAACTCATTTGATCATCCTCCTTTTAAAAAGAAGCTTTAAGCAGCTTCTTCATTATTAGTATTGGCGATAAGCTTGCCATCAGCGATGACTAACTTATCCTTAAGTACTTCGTCGATCTCTTCTGCAGTAAGTGTCTCATTGACGATCAGCGCTTCTGCAATCTTAATGAGATCATCTTTGTTCTTATTGATGATATCACGCGCTAGATCGTGACAATAATCAATGATCTTACGTACTTGTTGGTCGATCTCAAATGCGATCTGGGATGAAACATTACTCGGTGAATTATAATCACGACCTAAAAAGACGTTCTGATTTCCATGATTATACTGAATAGGGCCAAGATCACTCATGCCATAATATGTGACCATATCTTTAGCGATCTTAGTCGCTTGTTCGATATCGCCACTTGCACCTGTTGAGATGTCATCGAAGAAGATCTCCTCAGATGCGCGTCCACCCATATAGGATGTTATCGTGTCGAGTAATTCTTTGCGCGTGTTGAGTATACGTTCCTTTTTTGGTGTAATCAAGTTATAGCCACCTGCATTACCACGAGGAATGATCGTGACCTTCTGTACAACAGCACCATCTGGAAGATTGAGACCAACTATCGCATGACCAGCTTCATGATAAGCGACCAGTTTCTTTGTTTTTTCATCATAAGTCTTAGACTTCTTAGCGGGGCCCATCATAACTCTGTCGATGGCTTCATCGATATCACTCATTTCAATGATATCTTTGTTTGAACGAACTGCTAAGATAGCAGCTTCATTAAGAACATTTTCTAGATCAGCACCACTAAAGCCTGGTGTTCTAGTAGCTAAAGCTGCAAGATCAACATCATCAGCTATGTGCTTATTGCGAGCGTGCACCTTTAAGATCGCTTCTCTACCTTTCTTATCAGGTAATGATACAGTGATCTGTCTATCGAAACGTCCAGGACGAAGTAGGGCTGGATCTAAGACATCAGGTCTATTCGTCGCTGCAATGACGACGATACCATTATTGTCAGCCATACCATCCATCTCTACGAGCATCTGATTGAGAGTTTGCTCACGCTCATCGTGGCCACCACCCATACCTGCGCCTCTTTGGCGTCCAACAGCATCGATCTCATCGATAAAGATCATACATGGCGCTGTCTGCTTAGCTTTCTTAAACATATCACGTACACGGCTAGCACCGACACCGACGAACATCTCAACGAAATCTGAACCAGAGATCGAATAGAATGGGACATCAGCTTCACCAGCTACCGCTTTTGCAAGTAAAGTCTTACCGGTTCCTGGCGGACCGACCATGAGGATACCTTTAGGGATCCTCGCGCCCATCTTAGCAAACTTTCTTGGTGTCTTGAGATACTCAATGATCTCCGCCATCTCTTCTTTCTCTTCATCACATCCTGCAACATCCGCAAAGCGTACTTTGATGTCTGACTCTAGGCGTGCGCGTGACTTAGAGAAATCAAATGCTTGTTTATTAGCGCCGCCACCATTGATACTCTTCAACATGATGTAACCAAATACGACAAAGAGTATTAACGGTAATAGATTAGTCAATAAGTCAATAAAGATATTTGAAGCATTCGCATCGCTAAATGTCGCATTCTGCACTGCTTCAAGCTTTGGCATCAGATCATCGATGACTGCTTCTGAATTTGGGATGGTCGTTGTAAAATTACGTTCAGAGCCATTTTGATCAGTATAGACACCTACGACATCAGCTGTATTGTAGTCAAGCGATACATTGACACTTACGATATCACCGCTATCAAGTAAGCTATTGAAAGCGCCATAAGTCAATGTATCTGTCCTACTTGATGAGGGCATCATCGTCAGTGCCAATATGAAGATGACTACCATCAAATAAGGTAATGAATAGATAAACTTATTCTTGTTGTTTGGCATTTAGATCAGTAACACTCCTTTTTAAGTATACCTACATAAGGTAGATTGCGATACTTCTGATTATAGTCAAGTCCAAAGCCGACAAGGAAACAATTTGGGACAGTGAACCCAACATAATCACCTTCGATATCGCTTGTGATGCGTCCTTCTGGTTTATCAAGCAAAGTAGCCACTTTGACGCTCTTGGCTCCCTTTGAATATAAGATCTCGATGACTTTTTTCAAAGTCTTGCCGGTATCGATGATGTCTTCAACGATGATCAGGTCATCATCTTTGACTGAATTCTCAAGATCTTTATTGATACGGACATCACCTGTAGATTCTGTTCCTTCATAACTTGAGACATCCATGAAATCGATCTCTAGATCGACAGTGATGTGTTTCATCAGTTCAGCTAAGAAAGGCACTGAGCCTTTGAGCAGCCCGATCAAGATCGGTCTTTTCCCTTCATAATCCTTAGAGATCATCTCTCCTAATTCTTTAGCTCTTTGATGGATCTGTTCTTCACTGATCAAGATCTCTTCGATATCGGTATGCATCTATCTATCCTCCATATTGCCATATTCTAGCATAAAAAGATTGTTATTAGTACTATAATGCGTCTTATTTGCGCCGATACCAGGAGTAAAGATGATCTCGCCTTCTCTGTTTTCGACTACCGGCCAGATCAAGCGATAGATCTTCGGTATCTTGTGATCGATAAAAAAGCGACTGATCTTCTTGGTACCATAGCGCATCACTATCTTATCACCGTCTTTAAAAGATCTCACTTTTATCGGTAGATCGCTGTCATAGACAGTACACGCATGAAAATTATCAGCTTTACTGACAAGCGTATAGAATCTCTTTTTATCTAGCGCGATCTTATTATAAATATAAACATATGGTTCAACATTTTTAAGACAATAGATACTGTTTCTTTCTTTAGAAATGATCGACTTGTCGATCCTTATCATAACTTCCTCAGCGTCTTCTAATTGTCTTTTGATCTCCTTTAGGTGCTCTTTGCTTAATTCATAGCGTGTCTTTAAACGTAAGAAAGCGTCCTTGTCGATGATCTGTTCGTATTCTTCAAAACTATAGATATCTCTTTGATATCGATCTTCGATCATTTGCAGATATGCATCTCTTCTTTTGCCGATATCCTCAGAGATCTTATAGATCTCAAGTTTGGCTTTGAGTGTGAGATCTTTAAGTTCATGATGCCTTAGATAATTCCTTGTATAATCATCTTCTAGATTCGTCTCATCAACGCCATATTCAATAGCATTTTTCTGGCAATAAGTTTCAAGTAATGACTTTGGATAAATGATAAGTGGTCTAAAGATCTGATAGTCATCATGCAAAGAGAATTTTGCTATACCATAGTGTTTATGAAAAGAACCACGTTTCATCTGCATCATCAAAGTTTCGATATAATCATCTAGATTATGTGCTAAAAAAATCGATCTTGTCGAAAAGATATCAGCGATCTCTTTATAAAAACTATAGCGAACTTCGCGTGCCCAAGCTTGAAAATTATCTTTATGATAAGTAGGTCTTGTCACAAAATATGGGATCCCATATCTTTTAGCGTAATCCTTGACGATCTTTTCATCGCGATCTGCCGTCGGTCTTTTTTGATAATTGACATGCGCAATGACGACCTTCATCCCTATCCTTCTTAAAAGATCTAAAAGAGCCATCGAGTCAGGTCCACCAGAGACACCAACGATCACATAGCTATTTGAACAACCAATATCTTTCATCACTATACTTTAATCCTAATTTCTTTTGGATCCTTTTTGAAGCTTCATTGTCGATCACGACATTACAATAAGCGATCTTACCTTCCGCTATCAAGCGTGCGATAAGACACTTTTCAAGGATAAGTCCATATCCCCTTTTACGATAATTATCAAAGACATGTAATAGACCCATCGTTCCATCACGATGTACACCGATGAAACCGACGATCTCGCCGCTCACAAAAAGCCCATACATCTCTTTCTTTTCAAAGATATGTTTCAGTTCATCATCAGTGGCATACTCATAGTTATCTCTGATAAGATCGTAGAAATCAAGATCTAAGATACGAAAGTCATGATCTTCGATTTCGATCTTGTCATCATGATAGACATAGACACGATATGGCACATCCTCTGTTAGATCATAATGATCCTTGATATGCTCTTTTAGATCATAGTCAAGGATGTCGAATGATGCTCCATCTTCGATCTTAAGATCTAAGTGATCAAAAGCTGCTTGATCATTTCCTCTTATAAAATAGACTCTTTCTACTTCATCATAGGCGATCTTCAAATTTGGAGTATCTAAAAGAAAGCCATAGTTAGCTATGACTTTATCGTAATTGAGATCAAAGATATTAGACATTGAATCTAAAATGCATGATATCGCCATCTTTTGCGATATAATCCTTTCCTTCTAGTCTCAATTTCCCTGCTTCTTTAAGTTTGCTTTCACTTTGATATTCCATTATATCTTCATAAGTAAAGACTTCAGCACGGATGAAACCTTTTTGGAAATCGCTGTGGATGATGCCAGCGCATTCAGGAGCAGTCATACCATCTTTGAAAGTCCATCCACGACATTCATCGCTTCCAACTGTAAAGAAAGTCTTAAGTCCCAAAGTCTTATAAGCTTTGAGAATCAGCTCGTCAAGCCCTGAGTGATGAATACCTAACTCTTCTAAGAAAGCCAATTTTTCTTCTTTTTCAAGGCTACTGAGATCCTCTTCGATCTTTGCACTGATAGCTACGACCTCATTACCTTCATCCTGAGCGATCTTTTTGACAACTAAAAAATGCGGGTTCTTTTCAGGTTCATCGATATCGTCTTCTTTGACATTTGCGATATAGATGACAGGTTTGATCGTCAATAGATTTAAAGTCTTGAGATAAGCAAGTTCCTCTTTATTGAAATCCTTATTGTGAAGTAATGAACCACTTTCAAGCGTCTTTTTGACCTTTTCTAAGATCGTATATTCAAATAACGCTTCTTTATCTTTGACTTGTGCCTTCTTTTCGACTTTAGATATACGATTATCGACAGTCGTAAGGTCAGCCATGATCAATTCATAGTTGATGATCTCAATGTCTCTTTTAGGATCGACACCATCATAGACATGGGCGATATCGTTATCATCAAAACATCTCACGACATGACATATCGCATCGACTTCTCTGATATTGGCCAAAAATTTGTTACCTAGCCCCTCGCCCTTACTTGCACCTTTAACAAGTCCAGCGATATCCGTAAATTCAAAAGTCGTAAAGATCGTCCTTTGTGGTCTATATAATTCGCTCAATTTGATCAGTCTCTCATCTTTGACTTCGACGATACCGACATTCGGCTCGATAGTTGCAAATGGATAATTAGCTGCTTCTACGCGTGAATTTGTGATCGCATTGAAGAGCGTTGATTTTCCAACATTTGGTAATCCGACGATACCTGCTTGTAAACTCATTTCTTGATACCTCTTTTTTATAACGTGCTTATTCTAGCACAACTAGTCTCGATGATAAACGAGATGATGATCAGTCCACTCAGATAAATAAGTTCCATTAGACCATTGACGCCCATAAAATATAGATAAAGAATAAAGATACAAAGCAATACACAAAACAGTAAATAGAAGCATGTTTTTGATCTTTTGGGGTCATTAAAATATAGAAGATAGATCGCAAAGAGATGACTCATCGTAAGGATGCAAAAGCTTAGATAAGCTACGATCACATGAAAAGTAGCTATCAATGTTCCTTCCTGACTATATGGCATAAAACAAGTCATCAAGATCGAAAATTCAGTAATATAGATATATTTCCCAATCATCTTAAGACCATTAGATACAATTACCAGATACAGTAAGGCAAATATAACGACTCTTAAGTACCCATATGGTCTGATCGTCATACCAGAAATATTCTCCTTAAAAAGATCAGTCCCCCAAAAGAGACTGATCAAATATAGGATATTTACGATATATAGAACTACCCTACTTCGCTTTATCATCAGCTATCAAGATGCACATCGCTTCGATAGCGACCTTTATCGCATCCTCTGTATCATGAGCTTGGGTGTTGCTTAGTCCCTGTTTAGCTCTTTCTTGATTAGCGACAGTTAAGAAGACCGATCCACAGCGTACTTTTAGATAAGAAGCGACGATATAAAGGGCTGCTGATTCCATCTCACTAGCTTTCGTCCCAAGTTTGAGCCAAGCATCCCATTTATCTAAAAGTTCATGACTATTAGGTAAAGTCTCAGGGCGATGTTGACCATAGAACGAGTCTTTACATTGAACGACACCTGTATGATAACGTTTGCCTTGATTTTTAGCAGCCTTAACTAATGCGTTGACGATATCAAGGTCAGCTACAGCTGGGAATTCGATCGGAGCATATTCTTTTGAAGTTCCTTCAAAACGTATAGCACCTGTCGCTATCACAAGGTCGCCACCCATGACATCGATATCCATGCCGCCACAAGTCCCGACCCTAATAAAGGTCTTTGCGCCGCACTTATAGAGTTCTTCCATTGCGATCGAAGCACTAGGTCCGCCGATACCAGTCGATGTGACTGAGACTTTCGTACCATCAAGATAACCAGTGTAAGTAGTATATTCACGACTATCGCCAACTAATCTTGCATCATCAAAAAAAGCGGCGATCTTAGCACAACGCTTAGGATCTCCTGGCAAGATGACATACTCACCAACATCTCCTTTACCGACACCGATGTGATATTCTTTTCCTGAACCTTCTGTATAATCTATCATTTTATAATTCCTTTCTTTTAACTATATTTTATAGCTTCATGATATATTTTTAAAGAGAAATCATTTGCGTATTCTAAGCAAATATAGTAGAATTACAAAGCTCAGTTGGCTAGTTGGTGAAGCGGCTTAACACACCGCCCTTTCACGGCGGCATTCACGGGTTCGAATCCCGTACTAGTCACCAAAGCTTAGGGGTGTAGTACAATGGTAGTACAATGGTCTCCAAAACCACTGACGCGAGTTCGATTCTTGCCACCCCTGCCATCAAGTTTGGTAATCCAAACTTTTTTTATTTTCTAAGTCTTCATTAAAGTATCTTCTTTATCATGATAGTCGAGGTGATGAAGATGAGATACAGAAAAAAGAGTTTCAAAGTTGATGACATCTCTGATATGAAAAGACGCCTAGAAGATAACTTCAGCTATGATATCCATACTTTGGGTGATAGTTTCATCATTCGAAGCTTGAAGTTTTCTACTTACAAAGATGTCGAATATAGCCTCGTTTATTATCGAAGAGATCCAAGCTATATCGAACTGCATAAGAAGAAGATCTATCATGATAGCTATGATCTTGAGCGTATACCTTTGACTGAAGAAGAAGTCGAAGCGATCTTTTCTAAAGATGGCAGCGACCTTCTTAGACCGATCAAACCGCTTCTTGAAGAATTATTAGCTAGAGTGACAAATGAAGACATAAGACCACTAGAAATTTACGAGAATGAGACTTATGTCTTCGAATATCATCTATCTGAAACTAAGATCATCTTGAGCACAAAAGAAAGAGTGTCTCATATGATCGATGACTTCTTCAAAGACGATATGATCTGCGAGATAAACAATGAAGCTCGTATCGATGTCATATATAAGGAACTCTTACCTTCTACGATCTTGACGATCATCACTGAAGCTAAAGATCTGGATCTCAGATCAAAGTTAGCTACGAGTTAGTGTAATATTCATTCTTCCCCTTATAGGCAAGACCACTTCGGTGGTCTTTTTTCGTTTGTCTATCTTATATCGTGAGTCAAGATTCTTATCCCTACCTTCAACTATGGATCAAATGTAGATCCGTCTGCAATAGAGAAAAGTCAGCTAACTCAAAAAGCATCTATAACTGACTATCTAATATTTTAGCTATTTTAAGACATTCATATATCTCATTGAGACTATATCGGAGTTTCTTTTATGATATAAGTAATAAAGCTATTAATATCAAAACACGTCGGTGCATTTGATATTAATGGAAAAGGACAAAAAAGAAAGAACGGCATACCGTTCTTCGTTCATTTTTTAAGCCCTGTAAGAGCTTCGCTTTAAAAATGGTCCCCAAAGCCGGACTCGAACCGGCATGGTGTTAACCAAACGATTTTGAGTCGTTCGCGTCTACCAATTCCGCCATATGGGGATGACTTGTGTATTGTACAATAAATGACTTGATTTGTAAATGCGCAAGCGTATGCTAATCATTCCAAGATAAAACTCTTGATATCTTCGTATACCTTCTCTTTTCCACTCTCATTTAAGATCTCGTGGCGCATATCATCGTAGGCAATGGCATGCACATTATAACCAAGTTCTTGCATAAAACTTATACTTTGATGCCATCTCATGAGTCCTCCGATGACAGGATCATCTTTACCGGCAATAAAAAGTATAGGAAGATCGCTATTCAAGACCCTTTGGTCTTTATCATAAGTTCTTTTTAATAGTCCAAAAAGGTTAAGATATCCATCGACAGTAAAAATAAAACCATCTTTTTTGTGATTATTGAAACTTTCAACATTTACTTCATCAAATGATAGCCATCTATTTTTAAGATCACCATCAAACGCTTGATCAAAACGGCCTGTGACTAGTTCTGTCAAAAACCTAGAGCGATAGTGATCACCTTTGATCTTACCGATCAGCTTAGCAAGTAAGATCCCAAGATCAACGATCTCATTTTTGCAAGGTGTACCACAAACGATAAGTTTATCGATATCATCGTACTTTTGGATATAGCATCTTACGACAAGTGATCCCATTGAATGTCCGAAAAGATAGACGGGAAGTCCCTTGTAGCGACTTTTGATCGATCTTATGACGTCATGGACATCATCGACGATAGCACTTGGATCTGGACCATAAAAATAGCCAAGATCATCATCGTTTTTGATGCTTTCCCCATGTCCTCGATGATCATGTATTACTGATATAAGACCATTTTCCGTAAGAAACTCCATAAACTTAAGGTAGCGCTCTTTATGTTCGCACATACCGTGGCTGATGATAAAGATAGCTGTTGCTTGATCTGGCACAAGTGATAAGACTTCTATTTCTAGACCATCTGACGACGATCTGATCTTTTCTATTCTTTTATCCATAGCTCAAGTCTATCACAAACCAAGAGTCAAGATAAAACTTATATAGCCATCTTCATATTTAGCAATAACTTTGCCGTGATGGTTTTCAATTATCGTCTTAGCTAGTGCTAGACCAATACCAAACCCACCTTTTTGATTGTGAGATTCATCGGTGCGATAGAAGCGATCAAAAAGCTTAGAAAGATCATCTTTATCGATCGCTTCTGATGTATTTTTGAACGTGATAAAGATCTTCTTGTTTTCTTTTTTGAGGCTAATAAAGAATTCACCGCCTTCAGTCGTATATTTCTGAGCATTGTCGATAAAGATCTCAAACATCTTTTGAATATCATCACTGATACCCTCATAATAGATCTTTTCTTCGATATCCTTGATGATCTTGATATCTCTTA
This sequence comes from uncultured Erysipelotrichaceae bacterium, assembly GCA_944326055.1. Classification (GTDB taxonomy): domain Bacteria; phylum Bacillota_I; class Bacilli_A; order Erysipelotrichales; family Erysipelotrichaceae; genus JAHHTG01. The sequence goes on along the minus strand of CALVCT010000002.1, from coordinate 28,385 downwards.
TATCAAAAGCTTCTTTGAATTCTTCGAGCTTCTGATCGAGCATTGCGCTGATATCTATCTTCTTTTTGATCTCATCTTTCTTTAGCTCGCTCATCTTCGATAGCACTAGAAGATCGCTCATCAGCGAACTCAGCCTTTGAACTTGTTTTTTGATGTTCGATGAATATTTTGTCGATCCATCTTTCATCTCAAGAGCTTCCGTATTAGCTTGGATCACTGCAAGAGGTGTTTTCAGTTCATGACCTGCATTAGTAATAAACTCTTTTTGTCTTTCGATATTTTCAGCTATCGGCCTCAACATCTTTTTAGATAAGATGATGACGATCACAAACATTATCCACCAACCTAAAAAAGCACTTCCTAAAGTAACGATCAATATTCTAGTAAAATTGCCTCTCTCTGCTGTAGTATCTAAAAAGATCGCATATGTATCATTATAGAAACCATTATTCGTATAGATGTATGAATACTGATCAGTATGTCCTGTAAGATCCATAGGATCATAGTATGCTCTAGCTAAGGCGATCGCCTCTTCATTATCGATCGATCTTGTCCTTTCCGTATCACAATAGCTGACATTGCCAAAACGGTCAAATTTGACCACAAAAAAATTCGATGACAAGAAAACATCGATACGCGATTTAGGAATAGTGTAGCTGAATGCTTCACTAGCCCCCTCATAACCACTCATCATTACATAATTACCTTCAACTTTGGAAAGTATATCAAGCGTATCATTGATTTGCCTATCAAGGATCTTATAGTTTACAGTGTTGATGACCAAAACGACCATCAAAAGTAAGATGGTGATCGCGATCATCGCTGTCATGATGAACTTACGTTTTATCTGTTTGATCATTCAAGCCGATACCCTATATTACGTTTAGCAGTTATGACGACATTTGAGCCGATATCTTTAAGATGCTTTCTGAGATAAGATATATATACCCAAACGATACCCATATCTGCATCTGAATCGTAGCCCCATATCTTGATAAAGATCGTCTCTGATGATAGATAGATATCTTTATTCAAAAGCAATAACTCCATCAATTGATATTCGATCTTCGTCAACTTTAGAGACTTTTCTTTTGTCTTTATCTCATAGCTCAAGATATCTAACTCAAGATCTTTGAAAGTCATAAGACTTGGCGTATAGACATCTCTCCTCCTAAGCAAAGCACGTATGCGCGCCAAAAGCTCGCCCATCGAAAATGGTTTTGCCAGATAGTCATCTGCCCCAAGATCTAGTCCTTTGATACGATCTTCGACCTCAGATTTAGCAGTAAGAAGCAGTACTGGCGTCTTTATGCCCTTAGCTCTGATCGTCTTTAAAACATCGAGGCCACTTCTCTTTGGCATCATGATATCCAAGATGATGCCATCATATTGACTGTCTAAGGCGCATTCTAAAGCATCCTCGCCATCATAGACGACATCGATGAGATAGCCATTCATCTCAAGCACATCGCACACAGCTTCAGCCATGTCTCTTTCATCTTCAGCATATAATAATTTCATGATCTAATCATAGGCTCCTTAACTTAATCAAGACTTAATGTATAAAAGATAGATCCTTGTTCTTAGATCGGTGAGAAGCTCATGGTCATAGTCTTTAAAATGCTCTTGAAGTATCATCTCATCATCTTCATCCGTTCCATCGATATAAACTAAAAGACGATCTTCATCAAGTTTAAGATCACTTTCAAGTGTCTTATCTCTAAAATACGTCCTTGGATGGTGAGCTAACTCACTAAGATAAGTACTTGTGTTCCAAAGGTCATCATAAAAATAAACTACAGGTAGTGTACTATATTCGATATTGATCGCATTTCTGACCTTACCCTGCTCATAGATATAATTTAGAGTCATGAAAGGAAATTGTAGTACAGAGATACATAGGCATATAGAGATAATGATCAAATTTCCTTTTATGATCGATCGCTTTAGTATCAGATAGATCAGTATAGCCAAATAGATAGCGATGATAGGAAATAAGATCATAATGTAACGATCCGCAATATAAGGAGCTATCTTAGTGATCAGAATAAAATATAAAATGGAGATGATGCCTAAGATCACATAGTAAGAAAGATCGATCTCTTCAGATAGATCCAACTTCTTTCTAATAGATAGATAGATGATGATAAGCAAAGATATCGCACCCAAAACAATAAATAATGGACCAATAGCTTCGATAACGATCTTGATGTAACCAGTGATATTGAGTGATGCACTATCTAAAGCCGAAAAAGAATCGACGCCACGATATGAACTAAAGACATGTGTCAGCATCGCTGGAAAAAAGATCATCGCTAGGATGACAGAAGTCAATTCTGTAAAACCAAAAACCAAAAGATTTTGGATCTTCCTTTTATATAAAAGATAGAGGCAAGTTATGAAGGATGCGATAAAGGCGAAGATGATGAAATAATAATGTGTCAAAGAGCCAAGGAATGTGACTAGCATGATCAAAAAATGATCGACTTTTTTAGCTTCGCATTTGATGAACTTTCTTAATAGATAGATAAACATCAAAACCAGAAGCGACAATAAGGCATACATTCTGACAAAGGTGATCGTATTTATCGCTCCGGCACTAAAGCCCCAAATGATCAAAGCACAAATACCAGCTTCACGATTCACACTTTCAAAAACCAATCGATAGACCATGATATCGATAAGGATGAAGATCAAGATATTGATACTTAGGCCTATCCATTTTGAATAATTGTTTGGAAAGAGTGATGATAAGGTATGAAAGATGAAATAATAAAACGGTGGATGGACATCTTTTGTTTGGTTATAGTAGACTGAGTCATAGCTGAAACCATCATCTGTAACACTTAAATAATCAGTTAGTTCTTCTTTAGTATAATAACGTTCTATGAAATCGTCATCGTTTTGAATGAAAGGCTCATAATAACTATTGGAGAGGCCATAAGATGACACTTCATCGATGAAATAGCCCTCTTTGATCATACCGTGGTAGACCATCACTAAAACCTGTATGGCAATGATCAAGACTACTATGCTTCTTTTATCAAAGACAAGTTTCTTTGTCATCTATTCTTTTCATCTTTTTGTAAGATACAGACAGTCTCGATATGTGTCGTATGTGGAAACATATCAAAACCTCTTAAACTCTTTATCTTATAGCCACCTTCAAGAAAAAGAGCCAGATCTCTAGCAAGCGTTGCAGGATTACAAGAGACATAAGCTATCTCATCAGTTCCTTCATCTATAAGTGTTTTGATAAGACCAGCATTCAATCCTTTACGTGGTGGATCGACGACGACAAGATCCTTACCTGCAATATATTTTTGCATATCGCCTTTAGCATCATCAAAGTAAAATCTAGCATTCTCGATACCATTATCAAGCGCGTTATCTTTAGCATCTTCAACAGCTTTCTTGACGACCTCAACACCAACGACTTCTTTAGCTGATCTAGCTAGATATAGGGCGATCGTTCCAATGCCGCTATAGAGATCTAAGACTTTCGTATCTTTTGTGATAGTCGCTTCCTTAAGTATCTCATCATAGATCGCTATAGCTTGTTTTGGGTTGATCTGATAGAAGGAATGCAAAGAGATCTTAAAATCCAGATCACCTAACTTGTCGATGATATATGAAGAACCATATATGATGATATCCTTATCACCCAAGATGACATTAGTATCTTTATCATTCACATTGACGATGACAGAAGTTATAAATGGGAATCTATTAACGACCATACTGACTAAAGTCTCAAGTCCATTGAAATGTTCTTTGTGCAAGACAAAAGCGACCATCATCTCGCCTGTCGCAAAGGCTTCTTTGATGATGATATGTCTAAAATCACGATCTTGACCTTCTTTGATGATGATATCTTTGATATATGCAATAACATCATTAGCCCTTTGACTTTGAACATCACACTTGTCATACTCGACGATATCATGTGAATTAGAACGATAAAAACCTACTTTGTGAAGAGCGACCGGTACCTGCACTTTATTGCGATAACCGTCGATCGAAGGTGAAGCAATGATCTCTGGTACCTCAAGATCGATACCAGCGATATTGTTCAAAGTCGTCTTTAACCACTTCTTTTTCAATTCTAATTGAAACTCATAACTTATATGTCTTAGATCACAACCGCCACATTTATAAGCGATCTTACAGCTAGACATAACGCGATGTCTACTCTCTTTGATCAAGCGATCTATTATCGCATAAGCTAGGTTCTTTTTATGAGCGATGATCTTGACCATCGCTTCTTCTTCGATGATGAGGCCCTTGACAAAGATCACTAGTCCATCGACTTTAGCTACGCCATAGCCATCGACTGTCATATCGACACAGTAGACATGTAAGATATCATTTTTCATAGACTATATTATACAGATAAATGCTACAATATTTCTAGGAGGATGTTTCCATGAACAAAGTTATAACGATAAGTCGTGAGTTCGGCAGTGGTGGTCGTGAGTTCGGTCGCCGTTTAGCTGAAGAGCTTGGTTTTGACTACTATGATAAAGAGATCATCAGTGAGATCGCAAAAAAGACTTCGATGTCCGAGGAATTCATCAAAGAAGTGACAGATAAGAAACCTCATAACCTCTTCCCTATCACTTTCGGTCATACTTTTATCTACATCGATAACTATTATCCACTACACCAAGCTAACGATATCTATATCGAACAAAACAACATCATCAAAGAGATGGCTCAAAGATCGAATTGTATCATCATCGGTCGCTGTGCTGATTATATCTTGGAAGACAAAGATCCTTTCCGCATCTTCATCTATGCTGATATGGAATCAAAAGTAAAAAGATGTAAAGAAAGAGCGCCTGAAGGTGAAGACTTAAGTGATAAAGAACTTCGTAAGAAGATCAACAGTGTAAATAAAGGCCGTGCGCAATACTATGAATACTATACAGGTCGAAATTGGGGTGACAAGCTTAATTACGATCTGTGTATCAATACGACAAACGCCAACATCAAAGAGCTTGTCGAAGTCGTAGCTAAGCTCTTCAAGTGATATGAACATTTCATTTTTGATCAAAAGGATCGCGTCTTTAGATTATAGTGCGCTCTTTGAGGTCGTAGCTAAGATGCACAAGATCACCAAGAAAAGCCGCCTTTATCTTTTCTATGATATCGTGCATTGTGGGCTCAAATATCAAGCCGGTTATATGGACTATCTCATCTTTAGACTAGATCAAGTACCCAAAGATAAGCGTGATACATATATCACAAGAGGTAAGAACGACTATATCGTCAAATCACTCAATACAAAAGATGGCATGAAAATACTTGAAGACAAGTCCTTGCTATATAAGAAGCTAGATGACCTTATCAAAAGAGAATGGCTCGATCTTGATGTCTGTAGTTATAACGATTTTTTAGCTTTCTATAAGGCTCATGAGGATTTCATCGTCAAACCAAAATGTGGTATCCACGGCGCCGGTGTTGAACTGCTTAAAAATGATCAAGACCCAAAAGCTATCTATGATCGACTTTTAAAGAATGAACAAAAGCTCATCGAAGAGTGTGTCAAACAAGATCGAGAGCTCGCTAATATCTATCCTTACTCTGTAAATACATTGCGTCTTGTAACGATCAGAAAGAATAGTGATGTTACAGTGGTGTTTGCTTGTCTTAGAGTCGGAAATGATTATGCAAACGTGGACAATCTCAATCACGGTGGCATGGCTATCATCATCGACCTTCAAAAAGGAGAACTGATCGCTCCTGGAACCGATAGAAAAGATCAAGTCTTCTATGAGCATCCGATCACAAAAGTGAAGATAGAAGGCTATAAGATACCATATCTTAAAGAAGCACTTGAACTTGTAAAGAAAGCTGCTCTACGCTTTGATGATCTTGGATACATTGGTTGGGATGTAGCGATCAGCGAAACTGGTCCACTCATCATCGAAGCTAATGAATATCCTGGACATGATATCTATCAATTACCAGCACACATGGCTAAGGACCATATCGGTCTATGGCCACGATTCAAAAAAGTATTAGATGCAAAATGAGAGTCACGATCATGACTCTCATTTTCTATTCAATGACGTTTTGAGATGATGGCGAAGTCGTAGGTTCTGTATCGCCTCTAAGGTCACTAGCTAATTCTTCATCCAGTGGCTCAGATACGAGTTGGATATCATATTCTTCCATCATCGCATTCTTAGTTAGGATGTAGTATATCATTCCTTCATTTTCACTATCGATATAGTTATAAGCATTTATAGCTAGATCATACATCTTTTTATCTTCCGTTGAAGTAAAGTAAGTTGCGATCGCTGTACGATTATCGACGGCAGTATACACTTCTTTAACAAGAGCATTTATCTCCTCAGCCGTCAAAGCATCAGTCGTATCGATATTGATACGAAGTTGACCAGAGATCAAAGTGATGTCTAAATTTTCAACACCAGATAATGCTCGGATATCAGTCTCTAGAGCGCTAATATCTTCATCCGTGATCGCTGGATCAAGATCACCTTCATAACGATCGCCAAAGATCGGTGTTCCAGTCCCCAATGCCGCACTGATGAGGATGCCGCCAAAGATGAGACAAGGTATTAGGATGATGACACATCCAACTATCAATAACACAGCACTTTTTGAAAAGCGTCTTTTCTTTTTAACTCTATTTGTCATACACTAAAATCTTAACACAAGTCTCAGCGTTTAGCGAGCTTATCTTTGAGCATATCTGAAGCCATTTTTGGATTCGCTTGCCCTTTAGATTTCTTCATAAGTTGTCCGACCAAGAAACCGAGTGCACGATCTTTACCATTCTTATAATCTTCGATCGATGTTGGATTCTCATCTAAAACTTCCTCAACAAGCTTTTCGATCGCACTTGTGTCACTGAGTTGTTTAAGACCACGTTCTTCAATGATCTTATCTGGGTCATCACCATCTAACATCACACTTAAGACTTCTTTACCTTGTTTAGATGAGATATCACCTTTAGAGATGAGCTCTACTAAACGTGCAAGATCTTTCGCTTGGACTTTGGTTGAGGTGATATCTTCTCCTCTTTTTGTAAGCTGACCAACAAGTTCACTGACTAAGATATTGCAAGCAGCCTTCGGATCGATTGAACTTTTCATCATCTCATCGAAGTAGAGAGCTAATTCTTTATTTGCGATGAGTTGTGATGCATCGTATGTACTTAGACCATATACTTCGATATAGCGATGTTCTTTGACATCAGGAAGCTCAGGCATCTCTGAAACGATATGATCGATCTCTTCTTGACTTATTAAGATCGGGAAGATGTTAGGTTCAGGGAAGAACTTATAGTCGACACTACCTTCTTTTTTTCGCATCGTTACAGTAGTCATCGTTTTTTCATCGAAACGCCTTGTCTCTTGATCGATATGTCCACCGTCATCTAAGATCTCTTTTTGTCTATTTGCTTCATATTCGATAGCGTCTTTGATATTGGCGATAGAATTAAGGTTCTTGATCTCAACTTTAGTTCCAAAGACATCTGACCCTTTTGGTCTAAGTGAGATATTGACATCACAACGCATCGAACCTTCTTCCATTTTGGCGCAGGAAACATCAAGATAGGTAAGCGTCTGCCTTAGTTTTTCTACATAGAGAGCTGCTTCCTTTCCTGATCTGATATCAGGCTTGGAAACGATCTCAACTAGTGGTACGCCTGCTCTATTAAAATCAATGAGGGTCTCATCGTATAGATGAAATTGCTTAGCTGTATCTTCTTCCATATGGATACGATCGATGCGAATGATCTTTTTGATGCCATCATCATCGATCTGAAGTTTTCCATCTTTACCAATCGGATGGAATTGTTGGGTGATCTGATAGCCTTTAGGTAGATCTGAATAATAATAGTTCTTGCGATCAAAACGCACTAAAGGGTCGATAGATAGGTCTAATGCCGTGCATAATTCGATAGCTTTTTTCACTGCTTCATGATTTACACAAGGCAAAGTTCCAGGATGTGCTAGATCTACTTCATTAGTGCAAGTATTAGCTTCCGCTTTAAAATGGTATGGCGCACCTGAGAACATCTTCGTTTTTGTATTGAGCTCTGTGTGGATCTCTAATCCTACGATGATTTCATATTCCATCATAGCACCTCCTTAACGTGGCCTTTAAGACCTGTGATATCTTCGATCGCCAAGGCGATGTCGAACATCTCTTCTTCTTTAAAAGCATTACATGTGATATTGATACCGATAGGCAGATCATCCTTGAAACCCATCGGTAATGTCATTGAAGGTAAACCACCAAAATTACCGATGACCATATGATTCTCTGCTATTAAATATTCATCACTGAGCTCGTCACTTGATGGATCATCTAATCGCGGTGCGATACTACCGCTTGCTGGTGCCAGTAATGCATCAACTTCTTTGAGTTCATTTAGTACAGCTTCGACGATCAGCCTTCTGACACGTTGCGCTTTCTTCAAAAGACGTTCCTGGTTTTCTTCAAAAAGCGAATATGAACCGATGACAAAACGTTTTTTGATGAAAGAAGAGAAACCACGCGTCCGAGTAGCCATCATTACATCCTCCATCGAATCACCATCGATACGATGTCCGAAACGTACACCATCAAGATTAGAGTGGTTGGCTGTCGCTTCAGCATTGGCGATGATGAAGTAAGTCGGGAAAAGACACTTCATAAGGTCACCATCAAAGTAGACTTTTTTGATGATCGCGCCTTTATCTTCTAAAGAAACGATGATTTTATCAAAAGCTTCTTTTATCGAACTATCACTTATTGCATCATAGACGTTTCCAAAGATCGCTAAGCGTCTACCTTTGACATTTGCGTCCAATAATTTGGAGTATTCTAAGACCTCTTCATATGATGATGTCATATCGAGATCATCACGTCCTGCCAATACTTCAAGCGCTAAGGCAGCATCTTCTACATTCGTTGTGAAATAACCAACATGATCAAGACTTGAGGCATATGGAATGATACCATAACGTGAGATACGGCCATAACTCGGTTTGACACCGACGATACCACAATATGCAGCAGGTTTTCTTACTGAATCACCTGTATCAGAACCGATCGCCAGTGGAACTGCTCCTGCAGCAACTAAAGCTGCACTGCCACCAGATGATCCACCAGTGATACGGTCTAGATCATAAGGATTATGACAAGGACCAATATTTGCTGTTCTATTAGTGCCACCCATAGCTAACTCATCCATCGAAGTCTTAGAGACGAAGATAGCACCTGCTTCTTTGAGCTTTTTGACGATCGTCGCATCATAGACTGGTACATAGTTGTCTAATATATCTGAAGCAGCTGTCGTCTTGATACCTTTTGTCGAGATATTATCTTTTAAAGCTACAGGGATGCCCATAAGTTTACCATCAGCCTTGACTTCATCATCTTCGATGATCGTGATGGATGCATTAAGTTTATCTTGCAGCCCTTTCACCTTCTTTAGTGCGTACGCTTTACGTTCGCTGATCGGCATTTCTTCTAGTGTTCTGATATCCATTATCTCACCACCTTTGGCACGACAACATGGCCCTGTTTTGTCTTTGCGACGTTTTTTAAGACGTCATCTTGTGAAAGGATGTGATCAGCCTCATCATCTCTTAGAAAGCTAGTCTTCACATCAAACGGAAAGATCATCTCATCAACAGCTTCTGTATCGATCTTATCAAGCAAAGCTAGTTGACGATCGAAAGTCTTGAACTCCTCAATGATCTCTTGAGCTTCTTCATCGCTGAGCTTGAACATCAACATCTCAGCTAATTTTTTGACTTCACTTATCTCCATCTTCTATCATCTCCATAAATTCTTCTTCACTTAAAGTCTTGATACCAAGTTCATTTGCTTTGTTTAGCTTAGAACCTGCTTCTTGACCATATATGACATAATCGGTCTTCTTTGAGACTGAGCCACTGACTTTTGCGCCTAAGCTTTCTAAGAGCTTAGTCGCTTCTGTCCTTGAGTATTTTAATAAAGTGCCTGTCAATACACAAGTCTTCCCGCTAAAAATAGAAGTACTATCACTAGTTTCTTTAAGGTCACTTCGCATATTTAATCCAAAGTCTTTAAGAGCTTTGATAAGTTTGATATTGTGTTCATCCTTGAAATAATCATAGATACCAAGAGCAGTTATCGGACCTATATCTTTGATCTTCTCTAGGTCTTCAACACCAGCAGCCATAAGATCATCCATCGTCCCAAAATGAGTAGCCAAGATCTTAGCAGCTTTGATCCCTACTTGCCTTATACCGAGCCCGCAGATCAATAACGATAGATCTCTTGTTTTTGAAGCCTCGATCGCTTCCATAAGATTTTCATAAGATTTAAGTCCGAACTTATCTAATGCTAAGATCGCGTCTTTTTTTAAATGCAAGGTATAGATATCTTCAAGGCTAGTAAGGATGCCCTCTTCATAAAAACGTTCAACGCTCTTTTCGCCCAAGCCCTCGATATCCATGCAGGAGCGAGATGCAAAATGGATGATAGTCTCTGTGACTTTAGCTGGACAATCAGCATTGAGACAATAATGATCAGCTTCATCTTCAAAGCGATAGATCTTCGCTCCACAGACAGGACACGTATCAGGGAAAGAGAAAGCAACACTTTCATCTTTACGGTCTTCTTTTATTACTCGAACGACTTCAGGAATGATGTCTCCAGCTTTCCTGACTATGACACTGTCGCCGATCCGAATATCTTTATCTTTGATGAAGTCTTCATTATGCAAAGTCGCATACGAGACATTTGAACCTTGGATCTTGACACTTTTAAGCTTAGCATTAGGTGTGCACTTGCCAGTGCGTCCAACTGTAATAAAGATATCTTCAACTGTCGTCTTGACTTCCTCTGGTGGGAATTTATAAGCGATGGCCCAGCGTGGAACACGTGAAGTGAATCCCAATTCTTCCTGGATCGCATAGTCGTCAACTTTGATGACCATTCCATCTATTTCATAGGGAAGATCATCGCGTCTCGCTATCGTCTTTAAGATATGATCATAGATATCGTCAACATCATCAAGCAAGACATAGCTTTCATTGACTTTGAAACCAAGACTCTTAGCAAACTCTAAAGAACCATGATGTGTATCGCTATTAGGGTCATTTGGCACATGATACCAAAATCCATCAAGACCACGTTTAGCCGCAACATTGGCATCAAGCTGACGCATCGATCCGGCTGCTGCGTTACGTGGGTTAGCGAACTCTTCTTGGCCTTCAGCTCTTCGCTCTTCATTGAGTCTTAAAAATGAAGCCTTCGGCATATAGACCTCGCCACGTATCTCATACTCATCATTATATGGAATAGACCTCGGTATTGATCTGATAGTCTTAATATTTGAAGTGACGTCCTCACCTTCTATACCATTTCCGCGCGTAGCTCCCATCACTAAACGTCCATTTCGATATGTAAGACACATCGCAAGACCATCGATCTTATACTCAACACAATATTTGATCTTGCCATAAACTTTTTCGATCTTGTTTATCCAATCTTTGAGCTCTTCATAAGAGAAGATATCACCAAGAGACATCATCGGACGCGCGTGCGTGACTTTCTTGAATGCATCGAGCACTTCATAGCCAACTCTCTGTGTTGGTGAGTCAGGATCATATTCTTCTGGATATTTTGACTCTAGTTCTTCAAGTTCTCGAAATAGAGCGTCATATTCACTATCCGGAACAGTTGGACGATCTAAAGTATAATATTCATATGCATAGCGTTTGAGCAATTCTCTTAGCTCATATAATCTTTCTTTTTCCATATGCATGATTATACTACAGCATGATCCTTTTTACTTAGCAAATAGGATCTATCTTGATCTATATGCCATATCACATTCTTTTAGATAGCTTGCTAAAGCTCATGATTCAAAAGATGAACCATTTCTGGCTCATCTTAGTTCATTGACAAGTTCTTCCACACTGATCGCTACAAACTCTTCCTCGCCCGTTGCTTCATCGTATGTGTACTTACTGACCGTCGCATCATCCTTGAATATCTCGATCAAAGACAGTGCATTTTCAAGTGTTGTTTTATCAGATACATCTCCAAGAGTCGAATCGTGATAACTATAGTTATTATAATGTTCATCTTGATAATACATATCAGTCCATACATATAAGTTGTAGTCTGGATCATAGTCATAGCCATCGCTTTTGAATCTATCATATAGTACATCCTCGTACGCAATGAATTCATCGATGATATCCTGATCGCTAGTACCATAATCTTCAATAGTCACTGTGTAATTAGCGCTATCTTCAACATCCATCCTATCGATCTGCATCTGTATCCTCATATTTCTTATTTCTTTGACACTACGGTATCTCGTTGATAGACCAAAGGCATCAGTATTGGATGCGACCATCAAAATAAATACCGAAAGTATGATGCCGCCTGCAAAAAGCGAGATATCTTTCTTTTTAAAAGTTATCCTTCTTCGATAGATAAAGGTGATGATGAGATAAGCGATGAAGATGAAGATGTATAAGATCATCATCATATATAGATCGAGCCCCGAAAGACCGACGATCAAAAACATGCCCATCGTACCTAGACCTAAAGCTAATGGATAAGCAAAGAAATTATTAGAAACAGTTTCAGACACTTCAGCCTTTCGCTTTTTGATATCGTTTCTGATAGAGATCATTGCGACAAGCGCGATCAAGATCGTCTCGATCATAAGACCATATCCGATATCTACAAAAGTCGAACTAAAAGTGATAATATCGATCATCGAGAATAGCGGAACGAAATAAGCTGTTGGCATATTGGCATATTTGAAGACAAGTTCGAATGAGTTGACACTCATAAAGACTTGGGTATCCTCAAATATCGATAGAGCGAGCGTAAAGATCACAGGGATCAAAAGATAAGCAATAGTTATAAGGATACTATCGATGATCGAATACGTCTTATAGATGATAGCTAAAACATAAAGCATGATCATCGCGATACCTATAGCCATAAAGATGAAAAATGGCAGGATGAAAAACGGTGAAACGGCACTAAATATCGTCATCAAGACAGGTATGGTGACACCAATAAGTAAAGAAACGATGACTGATAGATACATATGGATGAAGTTTGTGATCACGAGCTTCGATCTATCTATAGGCAGATTATAATATGTATCTAAAGCCCTTTTTGATTGTAAGAAATTAAAGTAGATAAAAGGCAATATCAAAGCCTCGATAAAACTGATGAAGACCACCATCGATAGAGCTAGATCTAGGCTTCTATTTTGATCATAACTACCATACTCTAGGATGAAAACGAAAGTCGGTAATAGTCCGATAAGTATCAAGAAGATGCTCAAATGGCGCTTAGAGCGTAACAGATATTGAAAATAAGTTTTATTCATCGATCGTACCTCGCATTTCTACTTCATAGATGAAAAGTTCTTCAAAGTCGACAGGTAAGACATCGACCAATAGAGGATCCTTAGCTTCAATAGCTTCTAGTACCTTATCTTCGTCACCTTTGATGACAAGGGTGACAATGCGTCCTGAACTTGCAAAATTAAGAACATCTAGATCATCGAAATCTTCTCTAGTGACTTCTTTATCAAAAGCGATCTGATAACGATTGACCATCGCCTTAGAGATATCAAGATCACCTGAAGTCTTGATCCTACCATCTTCAAGCAGACCAAAGCTATCACAGATATCCTCAAGCTCTTTGAGGTTATGGCTTGAGATGATGACTGAGACTTTGTCGTCATTCAATAACTCAGCCAAAGCTCGCTTGAAGTCAAGTCTTGTCAAAGGATCAAGACCATCAAAAGCTTCATCAAGCAAGAGCAGCCTTGGTCTGATCGCTAAAGCAACGATGAGGAAGACTTGTCTTTTCATACCTTTGGAGAAAGAATTGAGTGGTTTTTTAGGATCAAGTTTGAACATGTTCAGATAGCGATAATAAGCTTCTTTATCAAAATTATAAAAAGTTGCATAGAAACTGATGATATCTTCGATCGTACTTGTCCTTTGAAAGAAAGGATCATCACCGATAAGCAAGATATCCTTACGGCATCTAGCATCGCGAACATCGACATCATCAAAATCAATGACACCATCATCCCACATATAGACACCAGCAATGCAGCGCAATAGTGTGCTCTTGCCTGCACCATTTACCCCAACAAGTCCAAAGACATGTCCATCATCAAGATGCATATCAAGATCTTTGAGGACCTGTTTATCTTCAAAACTCTTATCAAGACCTTTTATTTCTAACATCACTGTTTACCCCCATATACTTCTTCTATCGTCTTAAGGACATCTTCATGAGTCAGTCCTTCATCTCTATAATGTATCACTTCTTTTTTAAACGAGATTATCATCTCATCTTTATCGACATGACGGTCGGCGATAAATGCGCCCTTTTTAGATAAGATGTAAAGATAACCATCACTTTCCAGTTGACTATAAGCTCTTTGAACAGTATTTGGATTTATTCCCAGTTCCATAGAGAGCTCTCTTACAGAAGGCAATTTATCATCAGGCTGTAAGATACCGATCTTGATGAATCGGATGATCTGCGATCTGATCTGTTCATAAATGGATTCTTTACCATGTAGATTGATCGTAAACATTACTTCTCCTTTCTGTATTATCTGTATTAATTGTATTATGTGTATTAATCATTGTCAATAATAAAAGCTGGTCACCCAGCTCTTATCGCTTTATTCTTTGCCCAATAATTTGAACATCTTCTTCTTATATACTTCAACGCCTGGCTGATCAAAAGGATTGACACCCAATAGATAGCAAGACATTCCACAAGCTTTGAAGAAGAAATAGATCATATAGCCAAAGCTATATGCACTTGCATCATCAAGATGGATGACGATATTAGGAACATCACCATCATCGACATGAGCACTAAGAGTTCCACGCATTGCCATCTCATTGACCCAAGAGACTTGTTTTCCAGCAAGATAGTTCATATGATCAAAGTCAACTTCTTCACGTGGGAATGTTATATCATTTGGCATCTTATCGATCCAAAGTAGTGTCTCAAACAGGCATTTGCGTCCTTGTTGGATGAATTGTCCAAGAGAATGCAGATCAGTTGAGAAAGTAGCGCTTGTCGGTAAGATACCTAGACCATCTTTACCTTCTGATTCACCAAAGAGTTGTTTCCACCATTCACCGATCGAAGCGAGTTGTAACTCATATGTCACAAACATTTCAGCGCTCTTGCCTTTTTCATCCATGATACGTCTAGCGATTGCGTATTGATAAGCGATATTCTTAGAGATATCACTGACGCTGAAGTCGTCAAATGCTGCCTTTGATCCTCTTAGGACTTCTTCAGGATCGATACCTGCAAAAGCCATAGGAAGTAAGCCAACTGCAGTGAAAACACTATAGCGACCACCGATATCATCAGGAATGACGAAAGTCTCATAGCCCATCTCATCAGCGAGAGCTTTTAGAGTGCCGCGAGCTTTATCTGTCGTTGCGATGATACGCTCCTTAGCCTCTTCTTTACTATACTTCTTTTCAACAAGTTCTTTAAAGAGCCTGAAAGAAACAGAAGTTTCAGTCGTCGTTCCCGACTTGGAGATGACATTGACGACGATCTCTTTATCTTTGACATGTTCAAGGACTTGATTTAGATATGTCGCACTAAAAGTGTTGCCGACAAAGATGATCTCAGGTCCATCGTTGGGATAAAGACCTCGTATCATCTCTAAAGCAGCTCTAGCACCAAGATAGGAGCCACCTATACCGCAGACGATCAAGACATCAGTCTTGTCTTTAAGCCTTAAAGCTAGATCTTTGATCCTTTTGACTTCTTCTTTATCGTATTCAAGAGGCCACTTTACCCATCCGACGTAGTCGTTTCCTTTTCCCGTCTTTTCATGAAGCCAATCATGAGCTTCATCGACTCTTTCTTGCCATGAAGAAAGATCTACATTCAATTTTGCATTCGTTAGATCTAATCGCATATCTTCTCCTTACTTTCTTTTACCCAGATCGGAAGTCTATCCTGAAGTGAAGAAAAGCCCTTTTTATGTTTTGGCATGCCATCAAAGACGACGTGGCGGCGTGCTTTGCGTAAAGTATGGTCTAAGGCTTTGAGCGATAGACGTAGTTGTCGATGTTCGATGTCGACATCAACCACTTTAACAAAGACATAATCACCGATAGAGACAAAATGTTTGACATCACGCACATAACGCTCTGATAGTTCTGAGATATGGATGAGTCCCTTGACATCGCCCGCAAAAGAGACGAAAGCACCATAGGCTTGGATACCTGTTATCTTTCCATAGACGATCATGCCTGGCTTATAATCTTCGATCTTCATAACGCGTCTATTATACAGCTTAGGCATCCTTTTGTGGTATACTCTTTTAGAAAGAGGTGAATAGATGTTTCATGCGATGTACCCTTTTTGGTCTTTTATCATCTCTGTGCTTTTAGCACAGGGCATCAAACCTTTCTTGCCAATGTTCAAAGGAAGCCCTTTTAGATCGCGGCTCTTTTTCGCAAGTGGCGGTATGCCATCAAGCCATACAGCTGGTGTTGCTTCTTTGTGTCTTTCCGTCGGTCTTCAAGAGTCGTTCAATTCCCCTCTTTTTGCAGTGACACTGGCCTTAGGCATCATAGTTGCATATGATGCAGCTAATGTCCGATACTATGCAGGTAAGAACATCCAAGTCACTAAACAGATCGTTCGTGATCTCAAACAGGACCCCGAGATCGAACTTGACGATCCGATCTATGAAGAACCACTTAAAGATGTCTTAGGCCATAAGTGGCCAGAAGTCTTTGTGGGAGCTATCATCGGTATGGCTTGTGCGTTGTTCTTGTCGATATTATAGGAGGCAGATATGGATAAAGATGAGATGATCATCAAGATCGAGCAAACGATCGAAAAGATCAGACCTTATGTGCAAAGAGATGGTGGCGATGTGACTTTTGATCACTTAGAAGATGGCATCGTCTATGTCCGAGTACATGGTGCTTGTATCGGTTGTAGTGCTCTAGACTTAACAATAAAAGATGGCATAGAAGCCATCATATTGGATGAGATACCTGATGTCAAAGAAGTCAGGTTAGCTCAAGATCAACTATTCTGAGTCGCCTGTCGACTCTTTTTTATTATCGATACGACTTTGTGCATACTCGTTGAGGAAATAATAGAAAAGTCCGAAGATCGGTACACCAAAGAACATGCCAACGATACCAAATAATCCGCCACCAACGATGATCGCAAACATGATCCAGACCTTCGAAAGACCTATCGAATCACCTAGGATCTTTGGACAGATGATATTGCCATCGACCTGTTGTAAAACGACGATCATGATGACGAAGACAAGACATTGTATAGGATCTACCATCAGTAAGAGAAAAGCAGAAGGTATGGCACCGATGAAAGGTCCAAAAACTGGTATGACATTAGTCAGAGCACAGATACAACTGATAAGTACAGCATAATCAAGATGTAAGATAGTCATGAGGATGAAACATAAGATACCGACGATCAAAGCATCGATGAGCTGACCGCGGATGAAACTATTGAACTTCTCGACTGCCTTCGATAAGACACGTGTGATATTGATAAGATGTCCATCTTTAAGAAATGCTTTTCCAAGCTTTATGAACTGATGATGCAAGCGATCACGATCGATCATGATATATGCACAGATGATAAGTCCGATTATAAATGAGAAGATACCACTGATCGTTGCATAGGTCGTTGAGACGATAGATGGGATGCTGGCTCTTAAGAAATTGATAAGCTCAGAGAAGACATCTGTCATATATGTCTCTAAGGTCTGTATCGTATTGTCATTGATCAGATACTGCAAGTCAAGCGATTCTAACCAATTCATTAGATCACCGATATAAGTATTGATATTGATCGCTAGACGCGTGCCAGAATCGATGAGCGATGGTACGATGATCAAAAAGAAAAGACCAATAAACAAGAGCAAAAAGATGATCGAAGCAAACGTAGCGATGATACGTCGCCATTTGAGCGATAGTTTTGCCGGTATCCTTTCCTCAATGAATTTCTCTACTTTTCCTAAGAGCAAGTAAAAGATTATGCCCCAGATAAATGGCATGAGGACATCGACGACTTCGCTTATAACGCCACCAACGATATCGAGATTAGATATGACAAGATAAAACGAGACGACGATGATACCAGCCGCTGCAAAGATGAAAACTTGACGCATCAGATCTTTGTCTTTGAATAAATTTCTCATACGCTAAATATTCTAACATAAACTTTGTTATAGAAAAGTTAAAAGCAAAACAAAAGCGAGTCACCTCGCTTATTGTCAATATTGAAGATCAGCCTTTAAGTCCGCCTCTTGCAACACCATTAACGATATATTTTCTAGCAAACAAGAATAAGATTATCATCGGCAAGACCGTAAAGGTCGCGGCAGCCATCATCAGTTTCGTATCTGAACCACCCTCTGTCATAAACGCATAGAGACCATACGGTAAGGTACGATTGACATCATTATTGATGACAAGTAAGGTCCAAAAGAATGAGTTCCAACAGGTGATCGCATTCAATAACGTTATCGTCATAAGACTTGGTTTAGCGATAGGTACCATGATACGCCATAGATACTTCCAGTTTGAAGCACCATCGATCCTGGCACTGTAATAAAGACTGTCCGGTATCGAAAGGAAGAAGTTCCTTAAGATATAAGTGTAGAAGATCGATGAAGTAAATGGCAAGATGAGTACTGCTAATGTATCGATCAAGCCTAGCTTAGCGACTGTCGTATAATTTGTGATGACCAACATCTCAAATGGTACCATCATCAGACCGAGCATCAAAGAGAAGATAAGATCACGACCTTTAAACTTAAGTCTGGAGAAGGCAAAAGCGCCTAAGATCGTCGTAAAAGTCGTGATGATGACACAGGAGATCGTGACGATGACAGAATTGATGAAATAGATACCAAATGGTGCCTTATTGAAAGCTTCGATATAATTATCAAAATTGAACCAGTTAGAAGGCACCCAAGTTGGTGGATAAGCCGTCATATCTTGAGCCGTCTTTAATGAGTTCACGATCATCCAATAGAATGGAAAGATCATGATCAAGGCTCCAAGGATCAAAAAGAAGTAGACAAAGAATTTCTTGATATCAAAGTGAAATCGCATAGTCACCTCCTAATAGTAACGCCAACGTCTTTGGACGTACAACTGGATCATCGTAAAGACAAAGACGATGATAAATAAGATGATCGAAGCTGCAGCAGCATAACCTAGATGTCTTGCAACATTGAACTCATAATAGATGTAATAGACCATCGTAAAGAGATTGTATGCTGTACCTGGTCGGCCACTGAACAGTGGAAACAGTTCACCAAAGACTTTCGAAGCACTGATCATATTGATGATACATGTAAGACCGATAGTTGGCGCTAAAAGTGGCACCGTGATCCTAAAGAACTGCTTACGACTGCTAGCGCCATCGACTTTAGCTGCTGTGTAGTACAGTGGATCGATATTCTGAAGACCTGATAATAAGATGATGATCGTAAAAGGCATCATATTCCAAATACCGTATATGATAAGAGCCCATATGTTCATAGCTGGATCAAGTAACCACTCAATCCGTTCTACGCCAAATAGTCCTAACATCGCATTGATGACACCGATCCTGTCATTGAACATCAGTTTCCAAACAAGGCCGATCGCGGTAACTGATGTGACCATCGGTAAGAAGAAAGCTGTTTGGAAAATACCGATACCCTTGATCTTTTGATTCAATAGGTTAGCGAAAAATAAGGATAATGCCGTACTGATCGGAACGACAAAGCCGACATACATCGCTGTATTCTTAAGCGCATTGATAAAGTATGGATCAGTAAAGATATGGACGTAGTTATCAAAGCCGAAGCTTTGAAAAGCACCAGTCATCTGTCTGTATCCTTCCTTGAAAGAGATCAAGATGATATTGAAGAAAGGATATAACGTAAAGATAATGACTCCGATCAAAAACGGTGCTAAGTAGATGAGTGGTTCCCATTTGGTATTGAAGATACCAGAACTACTGCGCTTTTTACTTTTTAGTACTGCTTCCGCCATGATCAAAGCCTCTTGCCACTTGCTTTATCAAATAAGAAGACACCTTTATTACGTAAGACAAGATCGATCACATCGCCTTTCTTACAATCATGATCAACTGATATATAGACCCTTAACTCAGCACTTCCGATCTTGATATTAGCTAATTCCTCTTTACCCATCGTATAGCGTTCTAAGATCTCAGCCTTCGTATTGAAATCAGGACCGATCGTAATAGCTTCTGGACGGATACCTAAGATGACCTCTTCACCTTTTATGCCCTTCTTTTCATTCAATTTGATCGTTGCACTATGATCTTTTAATTCAAAGTCACCAGCATCATTGATGATACCTTCAAGGTTATTGATCGGTGGGTTACCTAAGAAACTAGCAACAAAGGTATGGTTTGGATCATCGTACAGAGCTTGTGGTTTATCGACTTGCATTAATATACCATCTTTCATAAGTACGATACTATCAGAGATAGACATCGCCTCTTCTTGGTCATGAGTGACAAAGATCGTGGTGACTTTAGTCTCTTGTTGGATACGCCTGATCTCCTCACGCATTTCAATACGTAAGCGCGCATCTAGATTTGAAAGTGGCTCATCGAGTAATAATAAACGAGGCGTCTTGATCAAAGCACGTGCAATAGCAACACGTTGTTGCTGACCACCAGATAGCTCTTTTGGTTTACGATCAAGATATTGATCAACATGAACAAGTTTAGCCATCTCTTTGGCTTTTTCGATCCTTTCAGCTTTATTGACCTTTTGGATCTCAAGAGGGAAACAGATGTTCTCTAAAACGGTCATATGTGGATATAGGGCATAGTTTTGGAAAACAAGACCAACCCCTCTTTTTTGTGGTGGCATATCTGTAACATCATCATCATCGAAGTATATATGTCCATCCGTTGCAGGTAAGATACCAGCCAACATATTGAGCATCGTCGATTTACCACATCCCGACGGACCTAATAAAGCGGTCAATTTACCACTTTCGAACTCCATAGTAAAATCATCAACAGCTGTGGTATCCGGAAACTTCTTGGTAAGATGATCTATCTTAATTTGCATATTCTTCTCCTTTGATAAAGAAAAAAGCTTAGGGCCTAAAAGACCCTAGGCTTTTAATATTTAGACGTAAAGTTAAAATTAACCTTCTTGTAAAGCAGAATTACAAGCAGCTTCTGCATCGTTGATTGCAGTTTGGATATCTTTTGTACCTGTTGCGATAGCAGAAAGCATCTCGTCGATTTGTGTACGTACTGTGGCTACACCTGTTACAGCTGAGAAAGAACCACCGATATCAGATCTTAAACTTTCAAGCGCTTGGTTATCAGCTACGAAGCTCTTATAAGTTTCAGTATCTCTTGTTGCTTGGTATGGTGAAGCATAGTTAGCTACTTTACAGAATTCAGCATTGACTTCTGGTGAAGCTAAATATAAAGCGAATTCTGCTGTTGCAGCTTCAGTAGCTTCATCAGCTGAGAAAACGATGATGCCACGGTTCCAAGCAGGTGTCCATTCAACAGTACCAACTTGTGGAACTGGTGCTACAGCATAATCACTTCCCTCAGGTAATTGGATATATGGAACACCAGCAACTGAACCCATGTAAGAAACTAAGTTTTCAGTATTAAAATCTTCTGAGAAATATTGTCCAGTAGGACTTAACATAATATATTCATTTGTGATAGCATCAGCAAACCATTGGAATTGTTCTGCAACTTCAGGCGTGTTGAAAGTGACGCTCTTATTAGCGACATCGATAAGTTCATTGCCTGTTTGCATGATTAGAGTCTGTCCGAAATCAGTGAAACTACCATCGATAGCAAAACCGTATTTTTCTGGGTATGCAGCTTTGATAGTTTCGCAGTTAGCAACCAACTCTTCCCAAGTAGCTGGAGCTTGAAGACCTAATTCATCATAGATCGTCTTATTGTAGAAGAAGACAGGACCTGATGTGAATAGAGGTAAGATATGTAATTTACCATCAATGAAACTTGTAGCTTCTTTGTATGCACCTTCATCAACTGTACTTTCAAAGTTTTCTGGAACATACTTACCTAAATCCGCAACCATGTTATCTGGTACATAGTTCGCAGCTTCAGTAGCGTAGTGGATGATAAGATTTGGGCCAGTGCCTGTTGATACAGCTTGCATAACTTTTGATTCAAAGTCTTGTAAAGCTTGTGTTTCAACGACAACTTCGATATCTTCGTGGCTAGCGTTGAAGTCAGCAACAGCTTGATCGATGAAAGCTTGTTGATCTTCAGTATAAGTGTGCCATAAGACAACGCGTGTCTTGCCGTCTTCAGTTGTCGTACCACCTGAATTTGAGCAAGCAGTTAGGCTTATAGTAAGAACTAAAGCCAAGAGTAGTGTGATAATCTTTTTCATTACTTCTCCTTATCAGTCCCAGTGGACTATTTCATTATAGCATTACTTTTCTTTATGTCATCTTTAAAAAGAAGAAAAGCTCCGTTTGGAGCTTTAGATCAAGATCTCAACACGATAGCCTTCATAGTTACCATTGAGCACTTTAGCTTGATTTGCTATCTCGTAGATATTAGCTAGGATCTTGCCATCCTCATTCTTAAACTCTTTGAAGACATCGACGATCATCTTATCTTCGTCTACATTGATCTGATAATCATGGTCTAGGACGATCTCGATGAATTGTCTTAGATCTTCAAGATCGGTAAAACTTAAACGATGTAAGACGACGACGTCATAGTCAAGTGGATATTCTGATGCCAATGTTCCTTTAAGATCATAGACAGCCTTGATGAAATTAGGCGAAAGATATGGGTAGAGCTCACCGATCTTCGTGTAGACATCTTCTTGCTCGTCTTCCACTTCATCTGTTTCAAGTGCATCTTTGAGCTCGTCGGCAAGAGTCGCTAGATATTCATCTTCTTTATCAGCTTTTTCTTCCTCATCCTTAATTTCAGCTCTAAGACCTTCTTGGTCTAAGATCTCCTTGAAGATCTCGTCGATCTCATCTTCTGAGATATCTTTTGTGTCTTCTTCTTTGAGCAATTCAGTAAGATCGACTTTCTCGCCTTCTTCATCAAGAGCGATGGTCTTATTTATTGCATCTTGGATCTCTTTGAAGTAGGAATCCTCGTCAAAATCATCGATAACACTGCGCTCATTAGTTTCAGCATCGAGTTCCTTTAAAAGTTCTTCGATGTCAGAGATAAGGTCAGTACTATCCTTTTCTTTTTCTTCTTCAACTTCTTCTTTGACTTCTTCATCCTTGAAGTCTTCTTTATTTATCCTTACAGCCTCATCTTCATCTTGATGATCGAATATCTCATCAAGTAGAGAGCTGCCGATATACCTTAGCGATTCACTTATATCACTTATATCATCTTCGATCGTTTGATCTAGATCTTCTTTTTCGATCAGTTTTTGACTTTCTTCATCTGTCAGTTCTTCAAGTTCTCTCAAAGCACTGTCGTCATCATCGCCCTCGTCTTTAAGGACGGAGTTGAGATAAGTCAATACTGAAGCCGCTGCGGCAAATAATACGACATGTCCAAACTTCACGACTTCTTCCTCCTTACTTCTAGTATACCGTCACCGATATCTTCATTAAGCATTATATCAAACCTTTTATCTTCTTGCACATAATCTAAAAAAGCCTGCATCTTTTTTACCATTGCCAAAGTGTGACGATTGTGAGTCAAAGAGTTATCTTTGACAAATCCATGAAAAGCTATATTATCAAAAACGATGGTGCCATAAGGCACAAGATGATCAATAGTCATTTCGAGATACTCTTTATAATGAGCTTTAGCTGCATCGATGAAGATCAGATCATAATCATGCCATAATTTGAGCTCTCTGATGTCCTCAAGATAGACATCGATCTGATCCTGTAGATGTTCATCTGCGATGTTTCTTAAAGCTTCTTTGTACCTTTCTTTATCTCTTTCGATCGTATCGATATGGATAAGTGGATCGATCCGTGCCATTTCGATCGCACTATAACCAACAGCTGTTCCAAGTTCTAAGATGTTGCGGTAAGAGTTTTTTATGATCAGACCCTTGAGGTGTTCAAGGGTCCCGTCTTTGATGATCGGGACCCCTTCACTTAGTGCCTTTGTCTTAAGATCCATTATTTAAGTAATCCACTCATGAATTCTTTATAAAGATCGTTCTTTTCTTTAGCATCTTTATAAGTCTTATCTTTGATCGAGAAATAGACCTTACATTTAGGCTCAGTTCCACTTGGTCTGATCGCGATGAAAGAACCATCTTCAAGATAATACTTGAGCACATCTGATACATCATAACCCAAAAGATCTTTTGTCTCATCGCCTTCGTGGACTTTACGTTCTTTATAATCTTCCCATTTTAAGACTTTATTGCCTTTGATCTCCGTAAGTGGATGATTACGTGTATTTTCCATGATCTCAGCGAGACGTTTTGCACCATCAGCGCCCGGCAACATGATCGACAATTGTGAATCATAGTAAGCTCCAAGGCGATCATAGATATCTCGCATCACATCATATAGTGTCTTACCCAAAGATCTATAGTAAGCACAAGCTTCTGCCAACATCAAACAAGCTTGTGTCGCATCTTTATCACGAACGAATGGTGCAATGAGGGAACCGTATGATTCCTCATAACCAAAGACATAATTCTTTGAATGATCTTTCTCATACTTAGCAACTTTATCGCCAATGTATTTAAAACCGGTAAGTGTCTTCTCACAATCGACACCATAATATCTAGCTACTGCCTCACCGATATCAGAAGTGACGATCGTATTGAAGATACAAGGATCTTTCGGCATCGATCCTAGTTCCTTCCTTGAACTCAAGATATATTCAAGTAATAGTGCACCAGTCTGATTGCCATTGAAGATCATGTAATCGCCATTACTGTGTCTTATACCGACACCCATCCTATCGCCATCTGGATCACAAACCAATATGAGTTCACAACCCTCTTTTTTAGCTAGATCTAAGACCTTCTCATATGCACCTGGCTCTTCAGGGTTCGGTGTCTTAGTTTTAGAAAAAGCTGGATCAGCCTCACATTGCTCAAGGACAGGGCAGACTGTATAACCAGCCCTTTTGAGCGCTTCACGCACAGGCATATTCGAAGCACCATGTTCAGGCGAAAAAGCGATCTTAAAGTTCTTGTCAAGATCAGGTCTGAGTCTAATATCCAAGACTTCCTTGAGGTAAGCTTCATCAACTTCTTCAGCGACGACATGGATCAAAGCTTCATCATATTTGCCAGGTTTGATCGCTAGGATATCATCAAGTCTATCGATCTCATCGATGACTTTTTGAGCAAGTTCTGGTATCAATTGACAACCATTCGCATCATATAATTTATAGCCATTGTACTCTTTAGGATTGTGACTAGCTGTGATCATGATACCACCATCAGCGTGGTAGAAACGCGTCATATATGAAAGTTCAGGTGTCGGTCTCAGATCCCTTGCGACATATACTTCTATACCATGACTAGCTAAAAGCTTAGCACAATCGAACGCAAATTCCTTGGAATGATAACGATTGTCATATGAGATAGCGACTTTTGGCGCGTCAGTAAGTTTCTTCAAGTAATTGATGAAACCCATCGTTGCCTTACGTACAGTATGGATATTCAATCTGTTTGGACCTGGTCCCATCAAGCCCCTCATACCAGCTGTCTGGAACTTGACATCAGTGTAAAAAGAATCTTCGATATCTTTTTCACTAAGACTCAATAACTCTTTTTTAAGTTCTGGATCTAGATCTGGATGATCTCTCCAATATTCATATCTTTCTTTTGTATTCATATCTACCTCTTAAAAAGGGAGATCATCGATCTCCCTTATCTTTCTTAAGCAATTACTTTTTGTGTCTTCAAGATCTCTTCGATCGTTTGGATAGCTACATCTTCATCTTCACCTTCACAAGTGATAGTGATCTCAGATTGTGTTGGGATGCCAAGTGACATAACGCCCATGATTGATTTCATATTGACTGCACGATCCTTGTAAGAGACTTTAACATCACTCTTGAACTTACTAGCAGCATTGACAGCTACTGTTGCAGGACGTGCATGTAATCCAACTGGATCTACGACAACGACTTTTATTTCTTTCATCTAATATCCCTCCTGAAATAACATCTTTACAGGACAATGATAAACTAAAGGACATCTAAATTCAATGAGAATCAAAGCGTTTTCAGCTTTTATCTTTGAAAATGAAGAAACTGCCATTTTTAGATATCTGAATATACACCGTTTATCTTTGAATGTTTTACTTTGATATCATGATCAGATTCTAATATTTGATCATTCTAAATTTGAATGTTTATGTTTTTTAGCCATACATCTAGTCGAAATGATCCTAATTAAAGAAACTAAAAATAAAAAAATCTGCCTAAGCAGATATCTATAATAACTGAATATCAGATATTTCTATATGGAGCAGGTGATGAGAATCGAACTCACGTAGTCAGCTTGGAAGGCTGAAGTTCTACCATTGAACTACACCTGCGACTTAGTGGTGTCCCGGAAAGGAATCGAACCTTCGACCCTCTGATTAAAAGTCAGATGCTCTACCGCCTGAGCTACCGGGACATATACTTGGCTGGGATGGCTGGGTTCGAACCAGCGAAATGACGGAGTCAAAGTCCGTTGCCTTACCACTTGGCTACATCCCAACTATAGCATCACCAACGAAAT
The DNA here is from genome assembly GCA_944326055.1 of uncultured Erysipelotrichaceae bacterium. Taxonomy (GTDB): domain Bacteria; phylum Bacillota_I; class Bacilli_A; order Erysipelotrichales; family Erysipelotrichaceae; genus JAHHTG01. The sequence continues at coordinate 1,606 of CALVCT010000002.1, read as the reverse complement.
ATAAGTGGTGGAGAGGGGCAGATTCGAACTGCCGAACCCGTAGGGAGCTGATTTACAGTCAGCCGCGTTTAGCCACTTCGCTACCTCTCCGTAAAAAGATGGTGCCGACTATAGGACTTGAACCCACAACCTACTGATTACAAATCAGTTGCTCTACCAATTGAGCTAAGTCGGCACATTTTTCAGATGGTGGAGGTTAACGGGCTCGAACCGCTGACCCTCTGCTTGTAAGGCAGATGCTCTCCCAACTGAGCTAAACCTCCAGCTTCTCTCAAAGCTTTACTAATATACTACAGTATATATCGCTATGTCAATCATTTCTTTTTAAAATGATGGCTGGGGTGATAGGATTCGAACCTATGAAATGACGGATTCAGAGTCCGTTGCCTTACCGCTTGGCTACACCCCAATGCGCTTAGTATGTTAGCATACTTTTATTGAAATGGAAAGAAGAAAATGTACTATAATATACGCATGCGTGCACTGAGTTATATGATCTTAGATACTGACAGGTATCGTAAAAATATCCAAATACTTAAAGATCTTTCAAAAAAGGAGATGATAGCGATCATCAAAGCTAATGGCTATGGTCTTGTCGATCATATCGTCGCTGATATCTTGTATGAGGAAGGAGTCAGAGCTTTTGGTGTCTCTTCTCTACTTGAGGCGATGTCGCTTAGAAAGCATGGCATCAAAGGCGATATCTTGGTCTTAGGCTATATACCGATAGATGAGCTAGATGAAGCAAAAAAGCTCGATATCGCTATCTCATCTATTTCTAAAGATTATATCTATGCGATCGATAAAGATGTGCTCAAAGGATTGAAGATCCATATCGCTATCGATACTGGCATGCATCGTATCGGTCTTTTTCCTGATGAAGTAGAAGAAGTCTTGTCATATCTTCAAGATCATAGCGCCAAAATCGAAGGCATCTTTACGCATTTCGCAAGATCTGATGATGACATGGCGTTTACTGAATTGCAACTTAGACGTTTCAAAGATATCGTCAAGAAGTTAGACTATGACTTTAAATACATACACACATCAAATACCGATGCCTCGATCGATCTTAAAGACGATATTTCAACACATGTGCGCTGCGGCATTGGCTTACTCGGCTATAGTAGTAAACAGAGTTCTTTATTACAAAGTGTTAGCCTGCATTCAACTGTCACAAATTGTCGCTATATCAAAAAAGGTGAAGGTATCGGCTATGGTCAGACTTATACACTTGATGAAGACGCTTATATATTGACGGTCGCTATAGGATATGCTGATGGACTACTTAGAGCTAATAAAGGCCGAGAAGTCTATATCGCTGGCTCTAAAAAGAAGATCGTTGGTAATATCTGTATGGATCAAATGATGTGCCTTTCAAAAGGGTATGTACCTATTAATAGCGATGTAGAGATCTTTGGTGAACATATCTCGCTTTATGAAATGGCAAAAGATCTGAATACTATTCCCTATGAGGTATTGACCAATCTTTCAGATCGCTTAGAAAGACGCTATAAAAAAGAAGATCAGGTCTACCTGATCTATGATCCTAGATTCATCTAAAAAAAGGAGGCGATCAAATGCCTCCTTGTTTTTATACTAGTTT
>CALVCT010000001.1 GCA_944326055.1 uncultured Erysipelotrichaceae bacterium | reverse complement strand
CTTATCATCTCTTTCCCTTTCTAAGCACGTGGTGATAATACATCTTCGTGAGCGATCTGTGTCGATAGATGAAGTCATCTTTACTTCTTTCGATGCGATACTTCTTATTCTTTCTTTTGAAATAATGACCTTTAGACCTATACACTACATCGATGAACCTATCACCAAAAGTCCGATCTTTGATGCGCATCGCCTTACGTAGCGCAAAGATATAATTCCTTTCAATAAGACATTCAAGCTCATCATAATACATATCGAAAGCTTCATGATCGCGATAGAAATTGAGTAAGATGTCTGTGACCTTGATGATGTCATAGATCGACTCATCGACAGTCGATGTGACATTGCCAACTCTACCTACCGCATAATCATATAGTGCTCTATCTTCATAGCCGATCTTTTTTGCATAAAAGATCAGACGATAAGTCGTCGCGAGATCTTCGTGATGAAGACCGACAGGATATCTTATATCATAGCGCTCAAAAAGCTCTCTTCTATAGATCTTGCCCCATGAAGAATTGGGCGTCTTCGCTAAGATCTCAGGATTAGATCTTAAGTTATAGATGCCATTTTCCATCTCGAGGTGGATGACTTCTTTTGTGCCATCAGGATAGACTTTACGGTGTCCGAAAATGAACATATCTAGCTTGAAGCTATCCATATAGAAAACAGCTGCTTCGACCATCTTTGGATCAGCGATATCATCGCCATCCATATGCATGATGTACTCTGATGTGCTATTCTCGATCCCAAAGTTCCTGACGTCTGCTAAGCCGCCATTCTCTTTATAGTAATATTTGAAACGCTCATCTAATGCGACATATTTTTCGATGATAGCTTTTGAACCATCAGTGCTTCCATCATCGACACACATGAACTCGACGTCTTTGTATGTCTGAGCCATCAAAGATCCAAGGCAAGCATCAAGATAATCCTTCACATTATAGATAGCGACGATGACAGTGACCTTACTCATCTTGTTTATACCAAGCGACAAAGCGCTCTATCCCTTCTTTAAAGCTAGTCTTAGGATCATAGCCAAGCACTTCTTTTGCATGACTGATATCACTATAAGTCAGATCGACATCACCAGCTTGCATCGGTAACCTTTCGATCTTTGGTTCTACTTTTAAAACATCAGCGATCGTCTGGATCATTTCTATCAGTTTGATCGGATGATCACTGCCAAGATTGAAGATATCATAGACTTTGTCATGACTTAAAAGATATTCCATCGACCTTATCGTCCCATCGACGATATCATCGATATAAGTATAGTCACGTGCTGTCTCTCCATCACCAAACATCGGGATCTTTTCACCCTCTAACATCAAGCGCGTAAACTTGTTTATAGCGAGGTCAGGACGCTGACGTGGACCATAGACTGTGAAATATCTAAGACAGTGTACATCGATATCAAAAAGATGATGATAAGTATGACATAGTAGCTCACCACTCTTTTTAGTGGCAGCATATGGTGAGATCGGACGATCGACGATATCGCTCTCTTTAAAAGGAATGTTCTTATTGTTGCCATAGACGGAGCTCGATGAGATAAAGACGAGTTTTCTTTTAGCACTATTCCTTAGTGCCTCAAGGATATTCATAAGACCGCCGATGTTGACATCGACATAGCTTTGAGGATCTGTGATCGATGGTCTGACACCAGCTAAAGCAGCCCAAGCGATCGTCGCATCGATATCGTTCTCTTGATAGATCTTAGTGATCAGATCTTTATCGCGGATATCACCTCTTATGAAAGTGAACTTCCGTCCTAGTTTATCAGCTTTGTCCTGTACTTTCTTTAGATTAGCTTCTTTGAGCTTTATATCATAATAGCTATCTAAGTTATCGATGGTGATGACATCATATCCTAAAGTCAATAACTTTTCTTCAGTCGATGAACCGATGAAGCCAGCGCCACCTGTCGTAAATATCAAACTCATACTATCTCCTCAAGACTTTCTTTAAGGTCTTTATAACTAATTCTTCCTTCATTATAGCTAGTATCATAACATAGATGAAGACACCTACTAAGACTTGGATGACATTTGTGGTGAAACTAGCACTCATATATATGCCCATCACATAGACGACGACTGCCATGATGATCGCACTGACAAGATATAAGCGATATGATCTATCAAACTTCATCTGCAGATCTTTGGTGTAGTGTAATTGGACCAAAACGACAGAGAATTCAGCGATGACGCTACCCAAAGCTGCACCGATCGCTTGATAATGTGGAATAAGGATCGAATTGGCGATGAAATTGACGATCGCACCTGTGACGACTGAATGCGTATATTTTGAAGTCTTGCCCGTTGCCACTAAGTATTGCGTACCAAAGACATTCGTTAGTGATGTGAACAAGATGATAGGCGAAGCAAAACGGATGATCGTTGCGATCTCTGGCTGACTTGGAAGATACCAGGGGATGAAGCTTGAAGCGATCGCATCCATTCCAAGCATCATTGGCAAGGCTAGACCCACAGCGATCTTGATCGTCACACTGATATAACCTTTGATCTCTTCATTACCACCGTGGTTATAATAGACATTAGTGATACGCGGAAGCATGACACTGCCGATCGCCGTTATAAAATACAAGAACATATTGATAAAGCCCACTGCCGCCTTATATGTCGCGACATAAGCCGTATCATCTGTCAGATAGCCAAGCATCGTCTGATCGAGCATCGTATAGACACTAGAAGCGATAGTCGGGATAAAGAGTGCTACAGTCCCTTTAAGATGATGACGATAAGCAGCACGTATAGATATCTTCTCAAAACTGATATACCTACCCATCCTCATAAACATGATCCCCTGTCCTATGACTTCACTCAAAGAATTGATGAGCACGAACTTCCATAAGTCATCAGGTGTCTTTACGACAAGAACGATCAGGATGACACCTGCTATCTTGACTAAGATATTGCGTATCGAGACTGAACGAAAGTCTTCGACGCCATAAAAGAACCAGGTGATATTGAGCGCACTGGCTAAGATAGTGAACAGATATAAGTAATAGACGAAGGCGTTCTCTTTTACTGTAAGAATAATATATAGAAAATAAAAGAGACAAGCTATGAGCATATTGATGCTGAGCATGGCCCAGATCTCAAAGAAAGTCTGTGATAACTTCTTCTTATCATCTCTGACTTTCGCTATCTCACGATTGCCATAGATATTAGCACCAAGTGTACCAAACAAGATAAACCACGTTACGATATTACCAGCAAAATCACTGATGCCCAAAGTCGTCGCTCCTAAATGTGACATCGTATAAGGAACGATGATCACTGGCGTAGCGATCTTGACGACCTGAAAGAGGATATTGTAGAAGTAGTTAGTCAATAATCTTCTATCCATAGCTACATAATTATACACATTTAAAGATCGATGGGCTGCTCATTTAAGCATCCTCTAAGTTAATAAACTATCACATAGAAGGCTTTTATACTAAAACGAAACAAGATCTTTGATCGACGATATCAAGGTCTCATCCAATAAAAAAAGACCTGCAGCTAAGACTGCAAGTCCATCTATTTCATTAGATCAGTGACTTATAGAGCGCTTTGATCTCCTCGACACTTGTATCTCTTGGATTTCCTGGGCAACATGCATCAGCAAGAGCTGATTCACTGAGGAAATCGAGATCCTCTTCTTTGACGATCTCTTTGAGATCAGCTGGGATACCGACATCACTCGCTAACTTTCTTACAGCTTCACATGCTGCTTTGCGGTATTCGTCCTGAGTCATACCTTCTGTATCGACACCCATCGCTTTAGCGATATCTCGATATTTCTCACCTGTATATGGAGCATTATATTCCATGACTGTCGGTAAGATGATCGCGTTGGCAACACCGTGAGGCGTATCATATAGAGCTCCTAGTGGGTGAGCCATCGAGTGGACAAGACCAAGTCCAACGTTTGAGAAGCCCATGCCAGCGATATATTGGCCTAAAGCCATGCCCTCGCGTCCTTCAGGGTCATTGTCGACTGCTTTTCTTAAATTCTTAGCGATGATCTCGATCGCTTTGAGATGGAACATATCGCTCATCTGCCAAGCACCTTTAGTTATGTAACCCTCGATCGCATGTGTCAGGGCATCCATACCTGTTGCGGCAGTGAGTCCTTTTGGCATCGTCGACATCATATCTGGATCGACAAAGGCAACGACTGGAATATCATGGACATCGACACAGACCATCTTGCGATTCTTCTCTGTATCAGTGATGACATAATTGATCGTTACTTCTGCTGCTGTACCAGCTGTACTTGGAACAGCGAAGATCGGTGTACAAGGATTCTTGGTCGGTGCGACACCTTCAAGACTTCTTACATCAGCGAATTCAGGATTTCTGTCGATGATACCGATACCTTTAGCTGTATCCATACTAGAACCACCACCGATAGCGATGATATAGTCAGCTTCTGCATCATGAAGAGCTTTGACACCTTCTTTGACGTTTTCGATCGTTGGATTCGGTTTGATCTTTGAATAGACTTCATAAGCAAGACCAGCGTCATCCAGTAAATCAGTGACTTTCTTAGTGACACCAAACTTCAAAAGGTCCGGATCAGAGCAGACCAAGGCTTTCTTAAAGCCACGAGCTTTAGCCTCATTTGGGATCTCATTGATGGCTCCCTTGCCATGATAACTTGTTTCATTGAGTACAAATCTATTTGCCATAAAGCACCTCCAGAGAAATATTACCATTTTGTGATTTTTATGACAATTGCCTGCGCTTAAGATATCGTCTCAAGAGTCCATCGATAAAAAACCTATCTTAATATCTAAGATAGGCTCAATGTCACATCTTTTCCGGTGCATCGACACCAAGATAATATAAGGCGTTCTTAAGTGTGATCTTACAAGCTAAGACTAAAGCTAGTCTTTGTCTTGTCATAGCTTCATTACTTGGGTCATTGATCTTATAAGCGCCATAGAATGAATGAAAGTACTGCGCTAGTTTTTGGATGTAGTTGCAGACCTTGTTTGGAGATCTAGTCTTCGCTGCCTCAGCGATCATATTTGGGAACTCGTTGATATATTTAAGCAGTTCCGTCTCCTTATCACTGGTCAAAAGGTCATATGTATCAAGTTTCTCGACTTTCTCAGCTTGTCTTAAGATGCTTGAGATACGTGCATAAGCATATTGTGCATAGTAGACAGGATTCTCATTAGTCTTGGATCTTGCTAGTCCAAGATCGAAGTCCATATGTGTATCTAGAGCTTTCGACAAGAAGAAATACCTTGCAGCATCGACACCGATATCTTCGCATAGCTCTCTGATTGTCACAGCATTTCCTGTCCTCTTTGACATCTTGACTTCTTTACCATCTTCAACGAGTCTTACCATCTGGACGATGTCGACTTCAAAAGAATCCTTTGGATAGCCCATAGCTTCGATAGCAGCTTTCATCCTTGGGATATAACCATGGTGATCAGCGCCCCAGATATCGACAAGTTTCTGATAACCTCTTTCAAATTTATAGAGATGATTAGCGATATCTGGCGTTAGATATGTATAGTAACCATTAGACTTCTTGAGGACTCTGTCTTTATCGTCACCATAGACGCTTGACTTAAACCAGATCGCACCATCTTCAGTGTAAGTGAGACCCTTCTCAGTCATTGTCTCCATGACCTTATCGATGCGCCCTTCATCAACGAGCTTTTGTTCAGAGATCCAAGAATCAAACTCACAACGATAATATTCTAGATCATCTCTTATCCTCTTCATCTCAAGGCGATAACCCTCTGCTTTAAAGAACTTCAAAGCATCATCATGATCGACATGTATCCACTTATCACCATATTCTTTAGCCAGTTCGATACCGATCTTCTTTACATCTTCGCCATGATAACCATCTTCAGGCAAAGTGAAATCAAGTCCTAACTCTTCTCTGTATCTAGCTTCTACGGACAGTGCCAGCATATCCATCTGATTGCCAGCATCATTGATATAGTATTCCCTTAAGCAATCATAACCAGAAGCTTTAAGTAACCTACAGACACTATCGCCCCAAGCAGCACCGCGCGCATGACCTAGATGCAAGATGCCTGTTGGATTAGCTGAGACATATTCAACAAGTATCGATTCACCTTGACCACTATCGTTCTTACCATAATCATCACCAGCATCTATGACCACATTTATCACATCAGCTAATGCCGTCTTTTTGATCCAGAAATTGATGAAACCAGGACCAGCGATATCGACTCTTTCGATCTCTTTGACTCTAGCAGTCAATTCTTCTTTGATCTCGTTTGCGATATCCTGTGGTCTTTTTTTAAGGATCTTCGTCAAACGCATCGCCAGGTTAGTCGAATAATCGCCATTATTACTATCTTTAGGGATCTCGATCATCACCATATTGCCGCTATCAGCGATATCATATCTATCTTTGATGATATCTTTCAGTGTACTTACTAATGTATCTTCTATCTTACTCATATATTCTCCTAAACGCTTAGATTTTAACTATCTTTCTCGATAATATCAAGCTAAGTAGTGTCCAATATAAGGGATCTTAGTGATGATATAAGATATGATGAAAGATATGATGACGATCGCTATCGATAATAGAGGTATCATATATATAGTCCCATCGATCGCACTTACACCAAGACTATATAAGATATTGATGAGATAATCATGGACAAGATACATGCCAAACGAAGATAGTGACATCGCAGTAATGAGTTTACTTTTCTTATATCTTCGATCTTTAGCGAAAATGAATATCGAAGTAGCGACCATGATATTATTCAAACTGAGATTATTGAAGATATATGGAATGTTCAAAAGATGGAGCTTAGCTGCAAAGCTCTCTTCGATAATAAGAGCAATAACCGTCATGCATATCGCACTGATATAGATGATGTTTCTATATCGTTTATTGAGTTCTGTGACTTTTAAATGATAGCCCAAGACATAGAGTCCGATATAACTTGTGAGTGTGTCAAGGTGAGTCATCGATACCCACCTCAAAAGCGTGTCATCTTTAAAGATCGCTTCGATCGTTGGTATGATCGTACCGATCATAAGTGAGATAGATATGAGATAGAGACGCTCTTTCGCTTTCGCGCTCTTGATGAATGAGCGTAAGATCGGTGTCAAGACATATAATCCGATCATCAGATATAAAAACCACAGATGATAATGTGTATCAGCACTCAGTGCGTGTATAAAAGAATCAGTGATACTAGACAGCGATATCGAAAAACCATAGCCTAGATCGAAATGCGCATAGAAAGTGCCCCAGACGATAAGGGCGATAAAGACGCGCAAGATATAGCGCAAGTAGATATCTTTGATCGTGATCTTCTTTTTTAGATCCAGCATGAACATGCCACTGAGCATCACGAATATCGGCACGCACCACTTGCTTAAAAGGCTATAGATATTCATGATCGAAGAGGCGTCAGTGCCGATGATATCTTCTGTGAGCCAAGCTCCTGAGACATGTACGAAGACGACAGCGATGATCGCTGCTGTTCTTAAGACGTCTGCATAATAGAGTCTTTCTTTTTCCATCGAGAACGATTATACCACAACAAGATGCTCCATTAATAAGAGCTTAATGATGGCCACATCTAAAAAGGGCTCAACGAGCCCTTAGATCTTGCAATCTCTATTTAAGATATTCAGTCCAAAATGATAGCCAAACTCTCTAGCTTTCTTAAGATCAGAGACATTTGGTTTGAACTTGACTTTAAACC